>CAZYYL010000176.1:0-2947 GCA_964651425.1 uncultured Microbacteriaceae bacterium
GTCCGCGTGAAGAAAATGAGACATTGATGACCTACAATTTAAGCGACCTGAATAAAAGTTCAACAGAAAAGAGCATCGTTATGGACACGAATCGCGGGACAAAAAGCGTGAAAGCAATCTCAGCGGGAGCCGTGGCCATGGCTGTAGTTTTCGCAGCATCGGGCTGTGCCGCATCGGACACGTCTGCTGAACAAGAAGGCGCGTTGTTCAATACTTGCATTGCGGTTCAGGACATGACGTTGAAATTCCAAGAGTCTGAATCGAAGGGGCAATACATCGACGTGTCATCTATTAGTGAGATGGCATCGTCTGCTGAAAATGCCTATGTCATCATGAACGCCGTCGACGCGGCAGGAAAGCCACTCCCATATTTCATGGATCTTAAGAACTCACTGCAGAGCATTAGTGACAAAGCTTCAAGCTACGCGGCCCAGGGAATCATCACTGAGTTGGAACACAATCGGCTGAAATCAAGTGTCGAAACTGCACAAATGTTTTGTGACGGGGCGCAGCAGTAAAAGCAAAAAGTTCAATAACCTGAAACTCGCTACAACACCTTCATGAGCTGCTTCATGAGTGTCGCACCGGAGTGCCCGTAGACCCACGGCACACCCTCCGGCGGAACGAACTGCTCGGCGTGCTTCTTGCTCGTGCCGGCGAACACGGCCTCGCTGGCGGACAGGCGACGGATACACACCGCAGCCACATTGTTCGGGAACTCCTGCTGGAACTCGCCATAAATCTGCTGATCGTGCTGACCGTCATCGCCGATGAGGATCCATTTCACGTGCGGGAATTCCTTCGCAAGTCGGCGCAGACTGTTTTCCTTATGCGCGCGGCCGGAGCGGAACATCCGGTCATGCGTCGGACCCCAGTCGGTCAGCAGCAGCGCACCTTCGGGATACAGATTGCGTGACAGGAAGCGAGTGAGGGTCGGGGCCACGTTCCACGCGCCCGTCGATAGGTAAATCACGGGCATGCGCTTGTTGCGCTCAACCAGCTTGGTGAGAAAGACGGCCATGCCCGGTGTGGGAACGCGCGCGTGCTCATCCAGCACGAATGAATTCCACGCGGCGAGAAACGGGCGGGGCAATGCGGTGACCATGACCGTGTCGTCCACGTCGCAAATCAAACCGATGGTCGCGTTCTCGGGTGCGATTTGGATCTGGGCTGTTGACTCGGCAGAACCTTCGCACGAGAACGAGACGGTGTGCTTTCCTGCCGGAAGTTTGACCTTAAGAACCTCATCGACCACACCGCCACGATCGGCCGTCACGGTCGTGGTGAAGTCACCGATGCGAATCTTCACGACCGCACTGTTGACGGGCACGGCCATGAATGAACGCCAGCCGCGGATGCTCTGCTTGCGGCGGTTCGCCTTGAGTTCGGCCCGCGACCCCACGCGGTAATTCGGCACGAGCAGAACGCGGCACATCACGCGCACCCAACCTCCGTCGCCGTATCCGGGATACGCGACCACGGTCGGGGTGTGACCGTGTTTGCGTACGCGGCGTTCGCGCCACGCGTGATAGCGATCTTCGAGGCGTGCCGCGCGGTGCATGACCTCTTGCTTCACCTCACTGGGGGTGACAGGTCGGGAACCTGCGGGGCGTGCGCTCATCACGGGGAACAGTTTGGCAGATGACCGGCGTTCACTCGGTCGTTTCACCGCTGGGCGTCATGAACTTCTCTTGCGAACGTTCGATGCGTTTCTTGACCAGCGTGGCGACAATGACGAGCACGACGACGACGGCAACGAACACCCAGCCTGCCCATTTGAATTGCTTTGTCAGCGCGAGGTATTCCTCGGTGAGAAAGTACGCGATGCTCACGTAGATGCTGGCCCACAGTGCGCTGGCGGCGGTTGTCCAGGCGATGAAGGTGCGGTAGCGCATCCCGGCCATGCCCGCGGTGAGCGGAACAACCGAATGCAAGAAGGGCAAGAAGCGGCTGACGAACACCGACACCCCGCCGCGTTGCTGAACGAAGTTCTCGGCGTTTTGCCAACGTTTTTCGCCAACCCACCGGCCGGCGCGACTTGCCCGAAGACGTTCACCGAAGAAACGCCCGAGAAAGAAGCCGATGGTTTCGCCGACAAGCGCACCGGCCGTGACGACGACGAGCATCGCCACATATTGCGAAGTGTTCTGGATGCCCGTGCTGGCCACAAGCACGACGGTGTCACCGGGCATGACCAACCCGAGCAGGAATGACGTCTCCAACATGACCGCGACACCGGCGAGAGCCGTGCGCACGACCGGATCGACACTGGCGACGAGCGCAATGACCCACGTCAGAATGTCGTTAATCATGGTCAGGAAATTACCTGTCGGCGCTGTTCATAAGCTGAGCGCCACTCGGCGAGCAGGTCGGCGTTGGGTGACAGGGGTGGCCCGTCAATCCAGGCGGTGACGTCTCGGATGCCGTGCAGCGCGTTAATCGCCCAGACCGTCGTGTCGGCAAGTTCAGCGGGTGTTGCCCAGTCTGTTGCGACGGTCACGTTTTTGTCGGTGGCGATGGCGGCAAGCACACGCGCCGTGATGCTGTCGACACGGGTGGCTTCGGCCGGTGGTGAGAACAACGTGCCGTCGCGCCACCAGACGAGACACGTGGTCGCACCGTCGATGATGGTGCCGGGGTGCTCGTGGTCAGCAGGAGTGAGGATGACCACGTCGTCGGCACCACGTTCGCGTGCGTGGTCGCGCAACGAGGTGAGCACCGTGAGATCGGGTCCCTTGATTTCCGGTTGCGTGCGCGGGTCGTGCTCGGCGTTGGCGAGTGTGACCTGGGTGGTCAGGGGTGGTGCCGGGCGTATCCAGCACTCAATTTCACCGCGCACGGTGAAGTCGATGCGCGGGAACCATTCGCCCTCGCGCGGAATCAGTTCGAGAAACGCGTCGACGTAGGCCGAGCTCGGGAACACCATGCCTTGTCGGTCGGTCGCTCG
>CAZYYL010000177.1:0-2941 GCA_964651425.1 uncultured Microbacteriaceae bacterium
GTTGAACGACACGTCGATGTCGTAGGGGTCGAACTCGGCGTCGGTCGTGCCGACGGCGGCGAGCACGCGACCCCAGTTGGGGTCGTTGCCGAAGATGGCGGCCTTGAACAGGTTCGAGCGCGAGACCGCGCGGGCGATGTCCACTGCCTGATCTTCGGTGACCGCGTTCGTCACGGTGATCGCGATGTCATGGCTCGCACCTTCGGCGTCGGCCTGAAGTTGCAAGGCGAGCGAGCGGCACGCATCCGTCAACTTTTCTGTGAACTCGACGAGGTCGGGAGTCGTCTCGCTCGACCCGGATGCAAGCAGCGTGACGGTGTCGTTCGTGGACATGCAGCCGTCGGAGTCGAGTCGGTCGAAGGTCACACGTGTCGCCGCGCGCAGGGCGGTGTCGAGTTCGGTTGACGTGAGGTGGGCATCCGTCGTGAGCACGACGAGCATTGTGGCGAGGCCGGGCGCGAGCATCCCTGCCCCCTTCGCCATGCCGCCGATGGTGTAGCCCGTGCCCGACACGACCACGGTCTTTGGCACGGAGTCGGTTGTCATGATTGCGTGGGCGGCGGCGAGTCCGGCATCTGCTGAATTTGCATCGGTGCGACCGAGCGACTCGACAGCAAGGTGAACACCCGTGGTGATCTTGGTCAAATCGAGCTGCTCGCCGATGAGACCGGTCGAACAGACGAGCACGTCACCCGCGCTGATGCCGAGTCCGTCGGCGACGAGTTCGGCGGTCGAATGTGTGACCTGGAATCCCTGAGCACCGGTGTAGCAATTGGCTCCACCCGAATTCAGGACGACCGCCTCGACGAGACCATCGGCCATCACCTGCTGGCTCCAGAGCACGGGGTTCGCCTTGCACCGGTTGGACGTAAAGACGGTGGCGGCGTTGTTGAGCGGGCCGATGTTCTGCACGAGGGCCAGGTCTTGCTTGCCCGACGATTTGAGTCCGCAGGTCACGCCCGTGGCGAGGAATCCGGCGGGTGCGGTGACAGTCATTCCACCAATTTACCGGGGTTGACTCCCGTTCGAGACGCACGCACGTGGGCCCGATGTTTGGCGTTGTCGTTCCTTAAACGCGTTAGTATTCGGGCGTGAAGACATCCTCGAAGAACCTCTTGCTCACGCTTGCCCTCGTCTTTCTCGCTGTCGCCTCGGGCGCATGGGCTGCCTCTCTCGGTGAACCCGAACACAACCATTCACGACCAACCGACGCCGTCATCATTGGAGGAATTCTCGCGGCGCTCGCGATCGGATTTCTCCTGGGAACTGGCATCCGTGGCCCGTGGGGTGCCCTGCTCAACCTGAACCGCATCCTTGCGTGGCCGATGGCGTTGGGCTACGTCTGGGTTCACTACGCGTACCACATGCAACACGGACAGGCTGGCGGACTGGCGGCACTCGCAGTGGTGCCACGCGTTTTCTTTGTCAGCTCATTCGTCTGGATTGCTTTTCATGCCGGTGTGGCGGCAAAGACGTATGGCGCCCCGTGGAAACTTCGCCCCAAGACCGTTCACGACTGGTACGTTGCCGCGAGTTGGCTCGTGCTGGTTATCACAATTCCTGTTTTTAGCGTTCCCGCGCTCGGTGCAATGCCCGTGATGATGTTGTTGGCATGGGCGGCCTTCGCGCCGCACTTAACCTTCAACGTGTACCACTTGCTCAAGCGAACGCCAGCACGTTGGATCAACTCCGGTGTGGGCCTGTGGGCGGGCACTGCGATTTACCTGGCGGCAATCGCCAACGCCGCAGTTGCGAGCTTCCCGCACTAACACGGGTTCTCAGTGTGAGACGACGTCGTGCGTCTTAGTGACGAAGACGTGACATTGTCTTAGCGACGAACTTTAGGCGAAGCCGCCCCGACGGTCTACTTGGCGGCCTTCTTGCTGGTCGCTTTCTTTGAGGCCTTTCTGGCGGCAGCAGTTTCGCGCGTCGGAATCGGTTTGCCCGCGCGCACACGGAACAGCCGCACCGTGTAGACAATCAGACCGGCAACCATCACGATCGTGGCAATACGTTGTGGCCACAGCATCAACACGACGATGAACGCCGACACATTCTGGGCACTCGCATCCTGGGCAATCGCGCTTGCTGAGTCGGACGCGAGCAACAGTATGAGCATCATCCCCGCGATCATCGCGAACGAAATGATAAACGGAATCAATGCAAGCTTCGGGATGCGCACTCGTGACAACACCCGCACGACCACGAGCAGCACAATGCCGACAACGAGTGCGGCAAACCCTTCAAGCGGGTCGGTCAACCCGAGCGCAAGCGTGGGAATCGCAACGATGGACAGCGCTGCTGCCCAGGTGAGATTGGTCTTCGACGGAGCCGCAGGGGCGGACTTAGCGCTGGTTGCCATGAATTCAGGTTACAGGTCGGGCCAATGCCAGGGCCCGACACACCACCTACTTGCCTTACTTCTCGATGGTCGTTGCGGGCTTGCGCGAGCGGAAGATGCGAGCCGCGTAGATGACGAGACCGACGATGAGCAATACAACAGCGAGACGCTGCGGCCACAGCATCACGAAGACGGACAAGGCCAGCCAGTTGTCGGTTGTCGGCGTGACATCCATGACGGCAGATGGGTCTTGCGCCACGAACGCCACAATCAACATCGCAGCGATGAGAATCGTCGCCACGATGAGTGGGGTCACGACCAATTTGACGAACTTCACACCCGACAACCGGCGCGCAATAAACAGCGTCACGAATCCAACGATCAACGCGGTCACTCCATCGAGCGGTGCCATGAGCCCCGCGGGCAGCGCGAGAAGTGAAACGAGAGTGAGTGCTCCAGCCCAAGTCAGGCGAGCGTTCGAAGGTGCGGTCATGAAAAGAAATTATATGGATGCCCCAATCGCTGCGATACCAAAGGCCTAAGTCCCGGCATGATGGATGCATGTCCAACAAGGCGCGCGGGAACATCCTCGTCATCGTT
>CAZYYL010000178.1:0-2937 GCA_964651425.1 uncultured Microbacteriaceae bacterium
CAAGGTAGAAATCTGGGATCGTCGCTCGGGCGAGCGGACCGAGGTGGCCATTTCGGACGCGGTCGCCAGCATCATGGCAAAGGCGTAGGCTAATTCTCTGCACGAGGCGCACACCGGCTCGGGCATTTCACATGTGAATAGGGAGGCAGTCGTGGACATCAATCTTCGTGATCTCAAGCTCATGGAGTCAGAAAAGGGAATTCCCTTTGACGAACTCGTCAACATGATCGAATCGGCAATCCTTGCTGCCTACCAAAAGCACATGGCGCAATCGTCCGACGAAATCGGTCTTGACGTCAGCGGCGCGCGCGTCGATCTCGACCGTCGCACGGGCATCATCACGGTCTACGCACCCGAGGTCGATGACGAAGGTCAGGTGATTGGCGAGTCGATCGTGACTCCCGAAGACTTTGGGCGTATTGCTGCGTTTGCCGCCAAGCAGGTCATTAGCCAGCGGATGCGCGAACTCGCCGACGAGAAGATCCTCGGAGACTTCAAGGGTCACGAAGGCGACATTCTCGCCGGCATCGTGCAGCAGGGCTCGAACCCGAATATGATCCCCGTCGACCTCGGCACGCTCGAAGGACTCATGCCCAAAGAAGAGTTCGTGCCCGGCGAGGAATACACGCACGGTCGCCGCATGCGCGTGTATGTGACCAAGGTGGAGCGCGGCAACAAGGGTCCTCAGGTGACCGTGTCGCGAACGCATCCCGGACTCGTTCGTAAACTTTTTGCTCTCGAAGTGCCCGAGATTTCGGCCGGACTCGTTGAGATCGTGAACGTTGCTCGTCAAGCGGGTCACCGCACCAAGATGGCCGTTCTCGGAAAAGACCCGGCCGTCAATGCGAAGGGCGCCTGCATCGGCGAACTGGGACGACGCGTTCGTGCCGTTCAAGAAGAGCTGAATGAAGAGAAAATCGACATCGTCGAGTACAGTCCCGATCTGGCCACCTTCGTTGCCAACGCCCTGTCACCCGCCAAGGTGACCAAAGCCGTCGTTGTCGACGAAGCAGGCAAGGCCGTTCGTGCGTTCGTGCCTGACTACCAACTCTCGTTGGCTATCGGTAAGGATGCGCAAAACGTGCGCCTCGCCGCCCGGCTCACCGGTGCGCGAATCGACATTCAACCCGACTCGCGCATGCACGAGCAGGAGATGCTTGAGCAAGACCAAGCTGGGCACGACAACGCTGACGCCTAAGCGGTGTCGGCATGTGAGGTAGCATGGAACCGGTAAGAACCTGCATCGGTTGCCGGTCTCGCACCGAGAAATACTCACTTGTGAGATTTGTTGAGCGAAACGGGTCGATCACGTTGGATGCTTCGGCAGTTCAACACGGTCGCGGTGCGTGGGTTCATCCCACACTGTCGTGTTTTGATCGCGCTGTGTCTCGCAAAGCTTTCGGGCGTGCGTTACGCACTCAGATCAACGAGACAGTCACCGCTCGAGCCCAACTCGAGCACCACCTGATGCACACCGCATCAGATTCCACATCAGACAAAGGCTGAACGGCTAATGGACAACTAATGAGCGGCTCGAAATGAGTTGTACAGGTAACTGATGGCTTTTTGTCTTAGCGGGCATTGAGCCTCTAAGACAGGAGAATTGTGGCTGGGAAACCACGCGTTCACGAGATTGCGCACGAGTACGGAATTGACTCGAAGGTCGCGCTCGCGAAACTGAAAGATTTGGGCGAGTTCGTCAAGGGCGTTTCTTCGACGATTGAGCCGCCCGTTGCTCGTAAGCTGCGCGCCGCGCTCGAGGCCGAAGGCCTGAAGCCGGTTCCGGCCGATCAAGCTGCGTCGGCCGCAAAGGCTCCAGCAAAGCCGGCAGCCAAGGCAGCGCCTGCTGATGAGTCATCAGCGGATGCACCTGCCGCGACCGACGCGCCCGCTCCGGCCCCGGGAGCTCCTGCAGCACCGGCCGCAACCGATTCGCCAGCTCCGGCGACACCGGCCGACGCCGATGGTGGCGCCAAGCCCGCAACTCGTCCGGGTAACAATCCGTTCTCGTCGTCGCAGGGCATGGGCACGCGTCCCGCCGGCGCACCTCGTCCGGGTAACAATCCGTTCTCGTCGTCGCAGGGCATGGGCACGCGCCCGACTCCGAGCCCGAGCAGCATTCCTCGTCCGATGGCTCCGCGCCCCGGCGCACAGGGTGCCCCCGGAACCTTCGGTCGTCCGGGCGGTCCACGTCCGGCTGGTGCCGGTGCTCGTCCGGGTGGCCCCGGTGCTCGTCCCGGTTTCGGCGGCGGCGCCGGCGGCGCTCGCCCCGGTTTCGGTGGCGGTCCTGGCGGAGCGCCCGCGGGTGGCCCCGGTGCTCGTCCCGGCGCGGGTGGTCGCGGTCGCGGCCCCGGTGGTGGAACCGCAGGTGCGTTCGGTAAGGGTGGTGGCAAGTCCAAGGCTCGCAAGTCGAAGCGGACGAAGAGGGCTGAGTTCGAACTCCGGGAAGCCCCGTCGCTTGGTGGAGTGAGTGTTCCTCGTGGAGATGGCTCGACCATCGTCACGATGCGCCGCGGTGCATCGCTCGCCGACTTCGCCGAGAAGATTGGCGCAAGCCCCGCGAACCTCGTGACCGTGCTCTTCCACCTCGGTGAGATGGCGACGGCAACGGAGTCACTTGACGACACGACATTCCAGATTCTCGGTGAAGAGCTGGGTTTCAAAATCCAGATCGTCAGCCCCGAAGACGAAGACAAAGAACTGCTCGAAGCGTTCGACATCGACCTCGAAGGTGAACTTGCCGACGAGACTGAGGAAGACCTCAAGCCTCGTCCGCCCGTCGTCACCGTCATGGGCCACGTCGACCACGGTAAGACTCGATTGCTGGATGCGATTCGCAAAACAAACGTCACGGCCGGCGAAGCCGGCGGCATCACCCAGCACATCGGTGCCTACCAGGTTCACACGACGCACGAAGGAATCGAGCGTTACATCACG
>CAZYYL010000179.1:0-2926 GCA_964651425.1 uncultured Microbacteriaceae bacterium
GGTTCGGCGATGAACGCATCAACAAAGGCAACGGCCTCATCAACCGTGTGCTGGCGCGCACCAATCGAAATGACGTTGGCGTCGTTGTGCTGACGGGCGAGCTCCGCGGTGGCGATGCTCCAGACCAGTGCGGCACGGATGCCCGGCACCTTGTTGGCCGCAATTTGCTCCCCATTACCTGACCCCCCGAACACCACGCCGAGAGCCTCCGCACCGGCGGCCTGATCACGCACAACACCGAGTGCCGCGTTGATGCAGAAGGCGGGGTAGTCGTCGAGTGCGTCGAACTCTTGGGGACCGTGGTCGACGACGTCGTGACCGGCCGAGCGGAGATGGTCTTGCAGGTGCTGACTGAACTCAAGCCCCGCGTGATCGGTTGCCACATGGATTCGCATGGCTCGATTTTATGGCGGTTAGGCTGTGACCTGACATTCCCACGCGCACTACAAGGAGCACCTGTGCCCACAGACAACCTCACTCGCATCGAAGCCCAAGAGCGCGCCGCGCTGCTGCACGTGGAGAGTTACGAGATCAACCTCGACGTCACGACGGGTCCGGACACGTTTGCCGCGACAACAACCGTGCGGTTCGCGAGTCGCAAGGCGGGAGCGTCCACGTGGATTGACGCCATTACGTCGACAGTACGCAGTGTTGTACTCAACGGCGTGGAGCTTGACCCAGCGACGGTGAGCGACGGCCACCGCATCCAGCTCGACAACCTGGCTATTGATAACGAACTGACGATTGTGACGGATGCCCCATACACAAACACGGGCGAAGGGCTCCACCGATTCGTTGACCCCGTCGACAACGAGGTCTACCTCTACACGCAATTCGAGGTTCCGGATTCGCGCCGCGTGTTCCCCGTGTTTGAACAGCCCGACCTGAAGGCGACGTTCCAGTTCACGATCACTGCGCCCTCGTACTGGCAGGTCGTGAGCAACCAGCCGACACCCGCGCCGGTCGATAACGGAAACGCGTCGAGCACCTGGGCATTCACACCGACCCCGCGTATTTCGTCATACATCACCGCCTTGGTCGCGGGCCCGTACGTGGTCGAGCGCAGCACTCTGACGAGCACAGACGGCCGCACGATTCCGCTCGGTGTCTTCTGCCGTGCCTCGCTCGCAGAATTTCTCGACGCCGACTACATCTTCGAGAAGACCCGTCAGGGATTCGCATTCTTCGAAGAACGTTTCGGTGTCGCGTATCCGTTCGAAAAATACGACCAGCTCTTCGTGCCCGAATTCAACGCCGGCGCAATGGAGAACGCCGGTTGTGTCACGTTTACCGAGGTCTACGTCTTTAGATCGAAGGTGACGGATGCGGTGCGCGAGCGCCGCGTTGTCACGATCTTGCACGAACTCGCGCACATGTGGTTCGGCGACCTCGTGACGATGCGTTGGTGGAATGACCTGTGGCTCAACGAGTCCTTCGCGGAATGGGCATCCACGCTCGCTACCGCAGAGGCGACCGAGTGGCACGAAGCATGGACAACTTTCGCAGCGATGGAAAAGAACTGGGCGTACCGCCAAGACCAACTTCCCTCGACGCACCCGATCGTGGCCGAGATTCCCGACCTCGACTCGGTGCGCGTGAACTTCGACGGCATCACGTATGCCAAGGGCGGTTCGGTGCTCAAGCAGCTCGCCGCCTGGGTTGGCATCGACGCGTTTCTCGCGGGCGTCTCGGCGTACTTCAAGAAGCACGCGTGGGGTAACACCGTACTCACCGACTTGCTCGTCGAACTGGAGAAGACGAGTGGTCGCGAACTGACGACGTGGTCGAAATTGTGGCTCGAGACTGCGGGCGTCAACACGCTCCGCCCTGAGATCGAGGTGAACGCGGACGGCACGATTACGTCGTTCCACATCGTGCAGACAGCGCCGGCCGAATGGCCCACAATTCGCCCGCACCGCATGGCAATCGGGTTCTACGCCCACGACGGCAAGCGCCTCGAGCGCATCCACCGCGTCGAGCTCGATGTCGACGGTGTGCGCACTGAGGTTGCCGAACTCGTCGGTCTCGCGATGCCCGATTTCGTGCTCATCAACGATGACGACCTCGCCTACGCGAAAATTCGCCTTGACGCAGTTTCGCTCAAGTCGGCCATCGCCAACCTGAAAGACATTGCCTCGCCGCTGGCCCGTTCGCTCGTCTGGGGTTCGGTATGGGACTCGACCCGCGACGCCGAAACGCCGGCCCGCGACTTCATCGACCTCGTGTTGAACAACATTGCGAGCGAGACCGAGTCGACGACCATCCGCACGGTGCTCAGTCAGCTTTTGCTCGCCACGAGCGTGTACGTCGACCCGGAGACGCGTCACGCGCAGACGGTGCGCGTGGCTGACGCACTGTGGTCGCTCGTCGAGGCCGGCGAACCCGGGTCCGACGCGCAGTTCCAGTTCTTGCGTTCGTTCACCGCGATTGCGACGACGGATGCGCAACTCGCGATCGTCCAAGACTTGCGCTCGGGCGCTCGCGTGATTCCCGGACTCGACATCGACACCGACCTCGGGTGGGAGCTGCTCATCTGTCTTGCGTCGGGCAACAAGATCTCCGTTGCCGACATCGAGGCGTACCTTCAATCGGATGACACGGCAACCGGTCGCCAGTCGGCCGCGCACGCCCGTGCTGCACTCGCCACCCCAGCAGACAAGCAGCGCGCGTGGGACTCGGTGTACGCATCCGACACCGAACCGAACACAATCGTCGAGAAGACCGCGCTCGGCTTTCAGCGCACGACCGACGTCGCATTGCTCGTGCCATTCGTCGACCAGTACACCGCAGCACTTCGCGACGTGTGGTCGAACCGCAGTTACGCCATTGCCGAGACGCTCATCGTTGACTTCTTCCCGGGCGGACTCGCGAATCAGCACCTCGCCGACAGCCTGCATGCCTGGTTGAAGTCAAATGCCGACGCCGA
>CAZYYL010000180.1:0-2909 GCA_964651425.1 uncultured Microbacteriaceae bacterium
GAGCAGAGCACGAACCACGGTCGCGTCGAGCAGAATCGCAAACGCAATACCGAGGCCGAGCATCTTTACGGTGCTCACGCCCGACGTGACGAACGGCAAGAAGTTCGCTGCCAAGACCAGTGCGGCCGCCGTAATGATTCGGCCACTGCGCTGAAGTCCGATAGCCACCGACTCCGTCGTACCCAGCCCACGTTCGTGCTGCTCTTTAATACGGCTGAGCAGGAACAGTTCATAGTCCATTGACAAGCCGAACGTGACGACGGCAATCAAAATGAACATCGACGCGTCAATCGAGCCCGTGATCGTGAACCCGCCGAGTAGCCAGGCGAGGTGCCCGTCGAGGAACACCCACGTCATCAGCCCCATCGTGGCGAGGAGCGATACGAGGTTCAGCAGCACGGCCTTGATGGGCAGCAGAACCGAGCCGATGAAAAGGAACAGCAGGATGAACGTGCTGATAACAATCCACGCGATGACCCACGGCAGACGATCGGCGATGCCCTGCAACGAGTCAGCGTAGTCCGCGGCGATACCTCCCACGAGCGCTGTGAACGGAGGCGTGAGAGCTCGAATGTTGTCCGTGAGGGTAACTCCGTCACTCGAGCGTGCCTCGACGTCGTGAATCGCGACGACGCGTTGCGTATCCCCTTTCACGTAGTCGCTGAACATGGAAGCCGCGCGCGGGTCAGTCGTGCCATCGACTGTCACGCCGAGCGCGCTCTGCACGCGCACGATGTGATCGACCTTGCTCAAGTTTTCGACGTATGTCGCAAGATCGGCGTCGGCCGCACCCTGCACGATGATCGCGACGGGCTTGCCTTCTTGCCCGCTAAAGCGGTCACGCTGGACTTCACTGGCCACGGCGATAGGTGCCGACGCAGGCAGGATGCGCTCATCGACCAGTCCGAATTTGACCGAGCTGCCCAGCGCGATGAGTCCGCCGAGGGCGGTGAGCGTCACGACGAGAACGAGTACGGCGTGCTTCATGACGAATCGAGTGACACTGGCCCACGGGCCGGAGTCGCTCTTGGGTGTGGTCACGCGCACGACGCGCCACGCGTTCACACGATCGCCGAGCAGAGTAAGAACTGCGGGAAGCGCGATGAGTGCGCCTGCGAGGGCCGTGCCCACGACCGCAATGCCCGCGTAGGCGAACGAGCGGAGGAAGTATTGCGGAAACACGATCATCGACGACGTGACGACGGCGACGGTGAGACCCGAAAAAAGCACCGTGCGTCCGGCGGTGGCCATCGTGGACGAGACGGCATCGGGCACGCTCTTACCGGAGGCCCGTTCTTCGCGGAAACGGTTGACGATGAGCAACGAGTAGTCGATTCCGAGTCCGAGACCCATTCCGGTGACGAGGTTGAGCGCGAAAACGGAGACGTCGTTGGTGAGGGTGGCGAGCCAAATAAAAAAGAAGCTGCCGAGAATGCCCAGGCCGCCGACCATGAGCGGGAGCCCTGCCGAGACAACAGAACCGAACACGAAGAGTAGCAACACCAAGCTGACCGGGATGGCGATGCTCTCGGCGAGGCTGAGGTCCGATGAGATTGTTGAATTGAGTGCGAGTGCCATTGCGGCCAGGCCTGTGTAGTAGACATCCGTGCCGTCAACCGAACTGCCGAGTTCTGCCTCGATGAGTTTCGTTTCGGCGCTGCGCGACGTCGCGCTCGTGTCGGAATACGTGACAAATACGTAAGCGGCTTCGCCGTCGGTGCTCTTCAGTGAGGGCAGGCGACCGAGCGAGTAGTAAGTGTCGACCTTTTTGATTCCGTCGAGCGCGGTAATGCGCGAAACGACGTCCGCCGTCGTCTTCTCGGCCTCTGCCGAATCAACGCTGCGGTGAAAGTCGAGAATGATCGCGAGTTCGGCGGGGTGGTCGCCGAAGTCCTCTTTGAGGATGTTTACGACACGGGTGGAGTCACTGTTGGGATCGCTGTAGCCGGCGGACTGCATCGCAGGAAAAACCTGCATGCCGCCAATCGCCGAAAGGCCGACGATGCCTAAGAAGCTGATGAGTGTGGCAAGTGGGCGGCGAATAATCGCCTGCGTCAAACGGCGCATGAGGGAACCTCCTTGAAGGGCGGTTCGAGCCTACGCGCTGTGAGCCTCGCCTAAATTACGTACGGTGGCGACGGCCGTGGTGATTGCCTCGACGGCCGTGGCAATGTCTGACTCGGTGGTGGTGTGAGCAAGGGATACGCGCACGGCGGTTCGCGCAATGTCGGGGGTTCGCCCACACGCGAGCAGAACGTGCGATGGCTCGTCTTTGCCGGCAGCGCAGGCCGCACCACTCGACACAACAATCCCGCGTTGCTCAAGTTCGAGTAATAAAGTTTCGCCGTTGAGTCCGTCGAACGTGAAGGAGGCGATGGAGGGGAGTCGCACATCTGGTCCGCTCAGTCGAGCTTCGGGACAACCCGTGAGCACGCCCGAAATCAACGTCTCGCCGAGCGAAGAAATTCGAGCAAATTCCGCCGCGCGGTCATCCCCGTGAGGAACGGCGTTGTCGATCGCAGTGGCGAGTGCGACCGCCCAGGCGACGTTTTCGGTGCCCGACCGGCGACCGTCTTCTTGCCCGCCGCCGTGCAATACGGGTTCAACGGCGAGGTTTGCACGCAGATACACCGCACCGGAACCTTTCGGTGAGCCGAGCTTGTGACCAGAGATCGTCAACGCGTCGACGCCAAAGACAGTGGAGTCGGTCGAGGATGGGTGCACGTCCATCCAGCTCGCCGCCTGCACAGCGTCGGTGTGCATGAGCGCTCCGACGGAGTGAGTCCGTCGCGCAATCTCGGCAATCGGATGAATCGTGCCGATCTCGTTGTTCGCAACCATCAGAGTGACGAGGGTCGTGTCGGGTCGCAACGCGCTCGCCGAGTTCTGCGGGTCGAGCTCGTCGAGGT
>CAZYYL010000181.1:0-2890 GCA_964651425.1 uncultured Microbacteriaceae bacterium
ACTCCGACCATGTCAGTGGAAGCACACAATCTCGTTGCGGGAGAAACGCTCACGTTTGCCGCGGGATTCGTCGCCCAGACGTTCGTTCTGCCGGATATGTCGTTTTGGGCGCATCCACTCGCATGGCCGTTCACGATCGCAGGGTCCCTCATGGCGGCTCTCGTCCTTCTCGGGGTTGTACTTCGACGGACGCTGTGGCGAAACTCTCGAGGTCGAGGGACGATTATCGCCGAGTACGAAGCACCGGACGATGTCGACCCGCTTCTTGCGGGTGACATTCTCAACCGCACCGGGCGGGCAATTCCTGCCGCGATTCTGGCCCTTGCCGTGCGGAGGCGCATCTCCATAGCGGACCGAGAAGTGGGACGGCCGGCCCGAGGCTTTGTTCTCGAGCTCGTGTCAACCTCGCACCTGTCGCCCAATGAAGAGCGGGCTATTCACGCACTTTTCGGAGCCGAACTGACAAAGGGGCAGCGCGTCGACACCTTGTCGACAAATGCATCCCGCGCCCTGAGAATGAGATCACTTCGAGCCGAGACGCGTCGTCTAAGTTCGGACTTGGGATTTCGTGCATCACCGCCACGACGACGTCGCGCTGCGGTGATTGGCGCGACGCTCATCGCTACCGCGGCAACGTTTGGCTTTGGTCTCGTGATTACGGTTGATGGTCATGCCGATGCAATTTCAGCGCTGGTGACATTTGTTGCAACTTTCATCGCGATTGTCACGCTCGCGCTGGCGCTCGGGAGCGTTCGTCCTTTAACGTATCGTGGGGCCGTCGTCAAAGAGCACCTTCGCGGACTCAGACTGTTCATTCGACTTGCCGAAAAAGACCGAATCGCATTTCTGCAATCGCCGAAAGGTGCTCCGCGAGTGACGTCAGGTTCATCGGAAATATCAACGACGACGCTTCGCATTTATGAAAATGCGCTTCCCTACGCGGTTCTCTTTGGACTGGAACGTGAATGGTCCACAGTCCTTGCCAAGGTCTACGCGGATTCCTCACATGCGCCGGATTGGTACGTTGGTTCCGGGCAGTTCAATTCCGTCGCTTTTACTGCGGGAATGAGTAGTTTCGTTTCGAGTGTGTCAACGTCCTGGGCGCAATCAGGGTCAAGTTCGAGTTCCGCAGGTTCCGGCGGCGGCGGCTTCGCTGGCGGGGGCGGAGGAGGAGGTGGAGGCGGCGGTGTCTAACGCACGTTCAACACGACCAGACGATCGCTACGGCAGCGACCTGATTCGCCCGGGACTGTTGCCGGGCTTGCTCGGATCCGCTGCGTGTCTCGCCGGTTTGTGGGCGAGCGGCACCGACTGGATGATCACGGTGCTGTTTGCGGTGAGCATCCTTGGCGCAATCGTGCTTTTCTTCTGCGCCCAAGCGCTTCGCGTCGCCCGCGCACTCTCGCTCACGTTCATGGTCCTGCTCGCCGTCATCGTCGTCATCTACAACCCAATTGCACCGCTGGTTCTCACCGCAACGGGAACCGCGTGGCAACTTGTGCAGGTCGCCTCAGGCGCGACTTTGTTCGCCGCAGGTGTGCTGGTTCGCACACCTGCGCCTAAGGGATAGACTTATCGCGCAATCTGGTTTGGTGGCAACCGTCGCCCGAGTTCACTCGAATTCGATGCGCGACAACCAAATAGGAAAGCGAATCCCCAATCCGTTCGCACGGTGACGCCAAGGTCGCGTTACGCGGATGTGCGACCGCAGTTCACACAGGAGACCCACGTGGCTCGCAACGGCACCCGCCGACACTCGCTCGATAACACCGGGCTGATTCCGATTCTCGCCCGCAAGGTGCGCGAGGTCGAGGCCAAAGCTCAGACCGGTAAAAAGGTTGGCCCGACCAACCGCGTCAAGTTCCAGGTCATCGCCTTCCTCGTGCGCGAAGAACGTGCTCGCGTCAAGGCCGATCCTGACATCAACGACCAACAGCGCGCCGAAGCACTGAAGCGCCTCGATGGCGTGGCAACGATTCTCGCCAAGACGGCGGCCCGCGACACTTCGCTCATTACGTTGCTCGAAGTTGACCACGCAACAACGCCCGTGGCGCAGAAGATGCGCCGAGACTGGTTGCTCGAATCAGGTACCGAAGTTTCGCCCGACGACCTCATCATCACGGCCGAGCCCACCAAAGCGGCCGAAACGCTCTCCCCTGAGCTTGCCGAGAAGCAGGTTCTCCCCGTTTCAGTAAAGGCAAAACTTCGGGCCAATCCGTTCCTTGCACCCGATTTCAGCACGCCGAAGAAGACGGTCCCCGCCGTTCGCTTGTCGAACTGGGAATTGGTCGGGCCACTCTTCAAATCCTTCGAACAGGGGGCAGGTGGTCAGTCCGCGTGCATGAAAATGCCGCCGATGCCGCGCTTTGACCGGTACAGCCCGGTCGGGCAAGAACTCATGCCACACCAGGTGCGGTTCATTGAGACCGTGCGCGCGGGTCACCGCACGTTCTTGCTCGCTGATGAACCCGGTCTGGGTAAGACCGCACAAAGCCTGATTGCCGCGTCGGTCGCTGACGCGTTCCCACTTCTTGCCATCGTGCCGAACGTCGTAAAGATGAACTGGGCCCGAGAAGTCGAGCGCTGGATTCCCGGTCGACGGGCGACGGTTATCCACGGAGACGGTCAAGACGTTGATGCATTCGCCGATGTGTTCGTTGTGAACTACGAAGTGCTCGACCGACACCTCTCGTGGCTGTCGCAGATGGGTTTCCGAGGCATGGTCGTCGACGAAGCCCACTTCATCAAGAACTTGTCATCGCAGCGTTCGAAGCACGTGCTCGCACTTGCCGAGCGCATCACGAACAGCAGCCCGGGTCACAACCCGCTACGTATCGCGCTCACTGGTACGCCGCTGATTAACGACATCGAAGATTTCCGTGCAATCTGG
>CAZYYL010000182.1:0-2863 GCA_964651425.1 uncultured Microbacteriaceae bacterium
ATTGGAATCATCGTCGGTACCTACTCGACTTTGTTCTTGGCCGCACCCATGTACGCGCAGCTTCGCCAGCGTGAGCCGGCTATCGCCAAGCACGATAAGAAGGTCCTCGCCGACCAGCGTTCCAACGACGTCACCGTCTAGGTTCGCCGGAACTCTGTGTTCCTCTGTGACAACGCATAATGGGTTGAGGAGGAAACATGGTTGAGGCACCCGTCACACCGGCACCGCGTCGCCTTGTGTCCCGACTGTTCAGTCGTTCACAGTCCACGGGTGGCTTTGAGCAACTGTTGCGCACGGTGCGAAAGCACCACCCGAAAGCCGACCTCGGGGGTATCGAGCGCGCGTATCAGAAGGCAAAGCAAGCGCACGAGGGGCAGCTGCGTCGTTCGGGTGAGCCGTACATCACGCATCCCGTCGCCGTCGCGCAGATTCTCGCGGATCTCGGTATCGGGGCGAAGACGATTCAAGCGGCCTTACTGCATGACACCGTAGAAGACACTGCGTACACGCTGGACATGGTCAGCGAAGACTTCGGGGCCGAAGTCGCGATGCTCGTCGACGGGGTGACGAAGCTCGACAAGGTCAAGTACGGCGAGAGTGCTCAGGCGGAGACAGTTCGAAAGATGATCGTCGCGATGTCGAAGGACATCCGCGTGCTCGTCATCAAACTCGCCGACCGATTGCACAACGCTCGCACCTGGGGGTTCATGCCGCAGGAGAGTGCTGAGCGCAAGGCACGCGAGACCCTTGAGATTTACACGCCTCTCGCTCATCGACTTGGTATTCAAACCATCAAGTGGGAACTTGAAGATCTCTCGTTCGCCGTGTTGCACCCAAAGATTTATGCAGAGATCGAGAACCTCGTCACTGATCGTCAGCCCCAACGCGAAGATTTCGTTGCACTCGTTATTGGCGAGGTCAAAGAGGACCTGCGCACGGCAAAGGTTCGCGGTGATGTCGCCGGTCGGCCGAAACAGTTCTATTCGATTTACCAAAAGATGGTTCAGCGCGGTCGCGAGTTTGACGACATCTACGACCTGGTAGGCATCCGGATCATCGTGCCGAGCGTGCGTGATTGTTATGCGGTGCTTGGTCTGATCCACGCGCGCTGGAACCCGTTGCCCGGTCGGTTCAAGGACTACATCGCGACGCCCAAGTTCAACTTGTATCAGTCACTCCACACGACGGTGGTCGGCCCATCTGGTCGCGCTGTAGAGCTCCAGATTCGTACCGCCGAAATGCATCACCGAGCCGAGTACGGCGTCGCCGCCCACTGGATGTACAAAGACCGCATGGCCGGCGCCAAGAGCGAAGGGGTGTCGGCTCAAGACACCGACATGGCCTGGCTCGCTCATCTGAATGACTGGCAGGCCGAAACGGATGACCCGACGGAGTTCCTCGATTCGCTGCGTTTCGAGATCGGCGCGAAAGAGGTCTACGTCTTCACGCCGAAGGGTCGAGTTGTCGGACTGCCACAAGGCGCAACGCCCATCGACTTTGCTTATGCGGTGCACACCGAAGTCGGTCATCGTACGATGGGCGCCAAAGTCAACGGTCGCATCGTCACCCTCGACAGCGCGTTGGCGACTGGTGATGTCGTAGAAATTCTCACATCCAAGAACCCGGACGCCGGCCCAAGCCAGGATTGGCTGACGTTCGTCAAGTCAACGCGGACTCGAAACAAGATCAAGGCCTGGTTCTCCAAGGAGCGTCGCGAGGAAGCAGTCGAGCAAGGAAAGGACTCACTCGCTCGTGCGATGCGCAAGCAGAACCTTCCTCTCCAGCGCATGCTCACGACTGAGAACCTCGGAACTGTGACGGCGCAGCTTCGCTACGAAGACGTGAGCGCCCTGTATGCGGCGATTGGCGAGGGCCATATTTCGGTGCAAAGTGTCGTAGAGAAGATCCTGGCGACGATTAACACCGAGCAAGAGGTGGATGCGCCGGACTTCGTTGTTCCGACGAAAATGCCCCAACGCCACCTGCGGTCGAACGACTCGGGTGTGCTTGTGCGTGGAGCGCCGGACATCCTCGTCAAATTGGCGAAGTGCTGCACGCCCGTCCCGGGCGATGCCATCGCCGGCTTCGTAACGCGTGGTCAGGGGGTCTCAGTTCATCAGGCTCAATGCCACAACGTGCTGGCACTTCATGGCGAGGCCGAGCGACTTATCGAAGTTGAGTGGGCGCCCAACTCAAAGGGAATCTATCTCGTTCAGATTCAGATTGAAGCGCTCGACCGTTCGGGTCTTCTGAGCGATGTGACACGAGTTCTCTCAGAAAACCACGTGAACATTCTCAGCGCATCCGTGTCAACGAGCCAGGATCGTGTGGCGATAAGCAAGTTCGTTTTCGAGATGAGCGACCCGATTCACCTAGACCGACTACTCAGTGCTGTGCGCCGAATCGATTCGGTCTACGACGTCTACCGCGTCAGCGAGGGCTAGTCGACTATTCACGTCACGAATGCGCGCCAGTGCGCGTGCCTTGTATGGCAGGTGCTCGGATGCGAGTAGCCGCGAGATAGCAAGGTCGGTCACGTCGTCGTCACGTGAACATAGTCGCGCCAACACAAGGGTGACGTCGACGGGGGAGAGGTGGGTCTCGTAGCGTGCGATGTCGGTGACGGTGCGTACGACCGTTGTCACATCGCCCGCACGTGTCGCCACGATGTCACCGGCCAGCCAAATCAAGTCACGAACGCGAACATTTGCGGGTGTCGATGCGTACACGCGCGAACCATCAGACCGAGCTACCTCACACGTGGACGGCGGTGTGTCGAGGCATCCCCACACCCAGGCCGCCGAGAGTCCGACGAGCACGAGGCCATCTGTGAAATGTGGAATCGTGGACTCAACTCGAGTCG
>CAZYYL010000183.1:0-2862 GCA_964651425.1 uncultured Microbacteriaceae bacterium
ATTCGGCACCTCGACCGCTGTACAGCGTGCTCGACCTTGCACTGGTGAAGTCAACAGGATTTGTCCCACCCGCCTGGCCGGATCGCCTGCGCGAGTACGTTGCTCGCGCCCAGAGCTAGTGGGATCCTTCAAGATGGTCGGGCAATCTTTTCGGAATGCAAAGAAGAAGCACAGCTGTGATGTTTTCCTTGAGCATCGAAAATCAAAGTGGAACCTCACCTGGCTGATTCTGTCCCCGCGCGTGTGAATTCCGAAGACTCAACCATTTGGCGATCGGAAGAAACATCTCTTAACGCTGATCAGTTCCGAATCGGGGTGATTCCGCAAATTGAGACTCGTAAGGCGGGGCTAGAAGTTTCTCGCGCGGCAAAGGAAAGGACGGTCGCACGATTTTTTGCGCTCACTGTCGTGGAAGTCACTGAATAAAGGCCCGCCCACGGGATAGGCTGTGTTGTCGGCAAAACTCAGGGAGCCGGCGACCGACCGGACCGAAGGATGTCGATTCATGACTGCCCAAACCCCGAAAAAAGCCATCATCACTGGCATCACCGGACAAGACGGAAGCTACCTCGCGGAGCTGCTTCTTTCGAAGGGGTATGAGGTCCACGGCTTCATTCGTCGCTCGTCGTCGTTCAACACGCAGCGCATCGACCACATCTACCAGGGTCCGCAGGAAGACAACCACCGTCTGTTCTTGCATTTCGCTGACTTCACCGATGGCACGCGACTTGTCACGCTGCTCAACGAAATCAACCCCGACGAGGTCTACAATCTGGCCGCGCAGTCGCACGTTCGCGTGAGCTTCGACGAACCTGAATACACGGGTGACTCGACGGGGCTGGGTTCGATTCGTTTGCTCGAGGCCATCCGTCTCGCCGGCGTGAACTGCCGTTTCTATCAGGCGTCCAGCTCCGAAATGTTCGGCGCATCCCCGCCTCCGCAGAACGAAGAGACGCCGTTCTACCCGCGCTCGCCCTACGGTGTCGCAAAGGTTTACTCGTACTGGATCACGCGCAACTACCGTGAGGCCTACGGCATGTTCGCGACGAATGGCATTCTTTTCAACCACGAGTCACCCCGCCGCGGTGGCACGTTCGTCACCCGCAAAATCACGCGTGCGGTCGCCCGCATCGCTGCCGGCAAGCAAGACGCCCTCTACATGGGCAACCTCGACGCCGTGCGCGACTGGGGTTACGCTCCGGAATACGTCGAAGGAATGTGGCGCATGCTTCAAGCGAAAGAGCCTCAGGACTTTGTGCTCGCCACCAACACGGCCTACACGGTCAAGGACTTCCTTCAGTTCTCGTTCGAACACGTTGGTCTCGACTGGGAGAAGTACGTCAAATTCGATGAGCGCTACCTGCGCCCCACCGAAGTGGACGCGCTTGTGGGTGACTTCGGGCGCGCGAAGGATGTTCTCGGTTGGGAGCCCAAGGTGCTGACACCTGAACTCGCCCGAATCATGGTCGACTCCGACAAACTCGCGCTCGAAGCTGAAGGTCACCACTACATCGACACCCCGAAGTTCTAGTCACCACAGTGAAGGTTGTCGTCACCGGCGCCCGCGGGATGGTCGGCGCGAGCTTCTTGAACTCGTGGGCGCGCATCCGCCCGCAGGATGAGGTGGTTGCCGCAACTCGCGACGTTGTTGATCTGACTGAACGGGCAGCAGTTCGTGATTTCGTTGCACGCCACAAGCCCGACCTCATCGTGCACACGGCCGCGCACGTCGACGGAATCGCGAGCAAGCTCGCGCATCCCACCGAATATTTGCTCGATAACTTGCTCATCGACACGAGCGTCGTTGCTGCGGCGATTGATGCGCGGGTTCCATCGTTGATGTACATCAGTAGCGCTGTGATTTACCCGGTGGATGCGCCGCAGCCGCTCGACGAATCACTCCTGCTGTCCGGCCGCCTCGAAGAGGTGAACGAGGGTTACGGTCTCGCAAAGGTCGTCGGAACCAAGCTGTGCGAATACGCAAGCAAGGAACACGGATTCGCCTATCGCGCGCTGGTCTTGCCGAACCTGTACGGCCCGGGCGACACGTTCGACGCGGCGACTGGTCACTTGATTGCGGCCATTCTCAGCAAGGTTCACGCAGCCAAAGCCAACAGCGACGAGTCCGTCGTCATCTGGGGAGACGGTCAATCGCGTCGCGAGTTTACTTTCACGCCTGACGCAACTGACTGGCTCGCCCAGAATGTCGAGGCGATGGGTGACTGGCCGGTCATCATGAACATGGGCCCTGGCTCGGACCACACGATTGACGAGTACTACGAGGCTGCACGCGAGATCATTGGTTTCGCGGGAACCTTTGACCATGACACCACGAAACCTTCCGGAACCCGCCAGCGACTGCTCGATTCGTCGATTGCCGGTAAATTCGGATGGAACCCCCCGACCTCGATTGTGTCGGGCATGACGCAGACATACGAATCGATGATTGCTGCACGAGGAGAGTAGAGAAGTGACTGAGTTTGCAGGTTTGCCACTGGCAACGTCCACGTGGGACAAAGCAGAGTACGACGCGATCAATCGGGTTGTGGCCAACGACCGATTCACGATGGGACCGCTCGTCGCGGAGTTCGAGCGCGATTTCGCATCCTATTTCGGATCGAATTTCGGCGTGATGGTCAACTCGGGTAGCTCGGCAAACCTTCTCATCATCGCGGCGGCCGTACTCGACCCTCGCAACAACCTTCAGCCCGGTGACGAAATCCTTGTTCCCGCGGTGTCGTGGGCGACGACCTACTACCCGCTTCAGCAATACGGTCTCGTGTTGAAGTTCGTCGACGTCGACATCAACACCCTCAACATGGACCTCGACCTCGCTCGAGCGGCCATCGGCCCCAAGACCAA
>CAZYYL010000184.1:0-2855 GCA_964651425.1 uncultured Microbacteriaceae bacterium
TCTTCACATCGATCTCGAAGCACACGAGCGCGTGGTACCGCCCGAACCTGTTCGTCAACACGCCCGATATTTTGACCGAGTATCTGCAGTTCGGCGGGCCCGCCGCGTTCGGCATTCGTGCGGCGCTCGCCGCCACCGCCGCTCCGCTCTGGGGAATGTACGCAGGGTTCGAACTGTACGAGTCGGTAGCCCGCCCGGGTTCTGAAGAGAACATCGACAACGAGAAATACGAGTACAAGTCGCGCGATTGGGCGGCCGCAGCAAAGTCCGGACAGACACTCGCGCCCTACGTCACCAAACTCAACGAGATTCGGCGCGCACACCCCGCGCTTCAACAACTGCGCAACCTCGAGATTCACTGGTCGGACGACGACGCGATTCTCGTGTTCACGAAACATTTGGCCGGCGAATTCACGAAGTCGGGCGCATCCGACAGCCTCATCGTCGTGGTGAACACCGATCCGCATAGCGTGCGCGAAACGATGGTGCACCTCGATCTCACAAAGCTCGATCTCTCCCCTGACGCGCGCATCGACGTCACCGATACTGTGACTGGCGAAAAATTTGAGTGGGGTCGCGACAACTTTGTACGACTTGACCCGTTCACACACCCCGCCCATATCCTTCACGTGACCGGAGCACACTAAGTGGCCCTGCTAGGAAAATCCAACAAGTCCGACAAGCCAGCAAAGTCGGCTCGGTCTTCAAAGTCGGCACCGACCGAGTGGGCGATGCCCGAGATCGACCACGACACACTCTGGGCGGTCGGCGAGGGTCGCTTCTACAACCCTCACGGTGTGCTCGGTCAGCACCCCATCGAGGTGCTGGATGCGAAAGGCAAGTCCCGCGACAGCGTTGTTGTGATTCGCGCCCGCCGCCCGATGGCGCGCGAAGTCGTCGCCGTTCTCTCGTCCGGAGCGCGCATCGAACTCACGCACGTGCTCGCCGGCATCTGGGAGGGCGCGCACACGCTCGGACTGCAGGACTACACGATTGAGGCAATTTTCGAAGACGGGCAGGTATGGCGTGCCGACGACCCGTACCGATTCGCACCGACCCTCGGCGAACTCGACCTCCACCTCATTGCAGAAGGTCGCCATGAGCGACTGTGGGATGCGCTCGGCGCACGCCACATCGAACACGCGGGTGTGTCCGGCGCAACGCGCGGAGTCGCGTTCAGCGTCTGGGCACCCAACGCCCGCAACGTACGCGTAATCGGAAACTTCAACTCGTGGAACGGTGAGAGTCACGCCATGCGCTCGCTCGGCGCATCCGGAGTCTGGGAACTTTTCGTTCCGGAACTGCCCGCAGGCGAGCTCTACAAGTTCTCGATTCAAACGCACGCCGGCGACTGGGTTGAACGTGCTGACCCGATGGCCCGTCAAACCGAGTGCCCGCCGCTGACGGGTTCGATTGTCGCCGAGTCGCACTTCGAATGGTCGGATCAGGAATGGTTGGATGCGCGCGCGAAGTCTCAGCCCCACGCATCCCCCATTTCGATCTATGAGCTTCACGTCGGTTCGTGGCGCATGGGGCTCGACTACCGTTCGCTGGCCGACGACTTGATCGGCCACGTGCAGTACCTCGGGTTCACCCACGTCGAGTTCATGCCGCTCGCCGAACATCCGTACGGCCCCTCATGGGGTTACCAGGTCACTGGCTACTACGCACCGACAGCACGTTTCGGCTCGCCCGACGACCTCAAGTACCTCATCAACCGCTTGCACGAAGCCGGCATCGGAGTTCTGGTCGACTGGGTTCCCGGACACTTCCCGAAGGACGAATGGGCGCTTGGGCGCTTCGACGGTCAGCCGCTGTATGAGCACCCCGATCCTCGCCGCGGCGAGCATCCCGACTGGGGCACGTACATCTTCGACTTCGGACGCAACGAGGTGAAGAACTTCCTCGTCGCCAACGCGCTCTATTGGATCGAAGAGTTCCATATCGATGGTCTTCGCGTCGACGCAGTGGCAAGCATGCTTTACCTCGACTACAGCCGCAACGATGGCGAGTGGGAAGCCAACCAGTTCGGCGGACGCGAAAATCTCGAAGCCATCTCATTCATGCAAGAGGTCAACGCCACCGTCTACAAGACTCACCCCGGTGTCATCATGGCCGCCGAAGAGTCGACGAGTTGGGGTGGCGTCACTGCGCCGACCGAAACGGGTGGCCTCGGCTTCGGTTTCAAATGGAACATGGGGTGGATGCACGACTCCCTCGAGTACATCCAGACCGACCCGATGTATCGCGAGTATCACCACCGCGACATCACGTTCTCGTTCGACTACCAGTTCAGTGAGAACTTCATCCTGCCCATCAGTCACGACGAGGTCGTGCACGGCAAGGGCTCACTCGCGCAAAAAATGCCGGGCGACCACTGGCAAAAGATCGCGAATCTGCGCGCTTACCTCGCGTTCATGTGGGGTCACCCCGGCAAGCAGTTGCTCTTCATGGGCCAGGAGTTCGGCCAGATGTCCGAGTGGTCGAGCGAACGAAGCCTTGATTGGTGGATGAACGACCAACCATTGCACGCGGGAATCGGACGCATGTTGCGCGACCTCAACACCATCTATCGCGACCTGCCGGTGTTGTACGAACTCGACACCGACCCCGCGGGTTTCGCATGGATCGACGGTGCCGACAACGGGCGAAACGTCGTGTCATTCGTGCGCTATGACCGAGCGGGAAACGCGCTTGCGGTCGTCGCAAACTTCGCCGGTAAACCGCACGACGACTTCGTGCTCGGCCTGCCACGCACGGGCGTGTGGCGCGAGGTGTTCAACTCCGACGCCGAGGACTACGCCGGCTCGGGAGTTGGAAACTTCGGTGCGGTCACTGCGACGGCCGAGCCCTGG
>CAZYYL010000185.1:0-2838 GCA_964651425.1 uncultured Microbacteriaceae bacterium
ATGTTTCGTCCAGACAACGAGGCACCAGCGCATCGTTGCGATAAAGGCAGTATCGCTCTGTGTACTGACTTCGTCAAATGAATGAACCTAATTTTCCATATTCGTGTTATGAATTAGTGACCGTGCCAATAGGTGTGGGGTTGCGCTAATGCGGCGGTGGCGGGAAGGAGCACACGCGTGGGAACGAACCGACTTCGCGACGGAGATGAGAGCACGCTGGCCATGCTCGCTTCCGTGAACCTTAATTTGCTCGTTCCTCTGATGGCATTGCTCGAAGAGAAATCCGTGACGCAGGCCGCTGACCGCGTTGGACTCTCGCAACCCGCCATGAGTCACGCGCTTAAGAAGATTCGGTCGCTGTTGGGGGACGAGTTACTCGTGCGCCAAAGTTCGGGAATGGAACTGACTCCTCGTGCACTCGAACTCATGGAGCCGCTAAACCGCGCCCTTCATCAGGCGGCAACGTTGGTCAGCTCGACCGGCTTCACTCCGCTGACGGACCGTCGAACCGTGACTATCGCCATGACAACCAGCACCGCATTCGTCCTCGCCGGACCGCTGTCGTTACTCATGGCGGAGCGCGCACCACACATGACGCTGAAGATCAAGACGGGAAACCTGACTGCGCCCAATGTGTTCACCGATGATGGAGTGGATGCAACACTCTTGACCGAGACGCTGCCATCGCCACACCCACGAGAGCGGCTGTTCGACGATCGATGGGTGGTCATCTCGTCTCCCGGCATCGAGCTTCCTGACGATGCGCGAACGCTCGTCGAGACTCAACCTCATATTGTGTTCGAAGATCCGCTTCGACGACTCGGGTCCTATCTCGCACTTGACCAGGCCGGCATTTCCTACCGCACGGCCATGCGGGTGACCGACTACTTGCTTGTGCCGTATCTTGTGGCACGGTCGAACGCGGTTGCGATGCATCGCCTGCAGGTCACGCTCGAGTTGGCCGATACCTTGAAACTCGGCGTCACCGAGTTTCCTATTCCGATTCAGACCATTGGAGTCGATCTCGTGTGGAACCCTTGGTTGGTCGATGAGGAATTCAAGGCCTGGCTTCGCCGAGCACTTTTTGATGTGGCAGCGCCACTCCAACGGCGGTACGACGATTATTCAAGATAAGAATCGGACTCATTCCAACGATTCATTTGCCTTATCTATCGAGCCGTTCTTTACTGTTACCAAGTTTGTTTGTGTGCTGACTATTCGGCATCGGTCAAACGCCCCCATCGATGGCGACGGGATCACACGTTTCGTTGCCCATATGTGAGTAAAGGAACACCATGGCAAACGACGTGGCGACATCCGACATTGACTTGTGGTCGGATGACAACCTGAGTAACCCCTACCCGACATACGCCAAACTTCGTGATCAAGCCGCAGTGGTGCGACTGACGCAGAGCGATGTGTGGGCCCTGACTCGGTATGAAGAGATCCGTGAAGCGCTCGGCGACTGGGAGACCTTTTCGTCAGAAAACGCCATCGGTTTCAACGACGGTGTGAACCAGGCGTTGACGGGAACGACGCTCGCAACCGATCCGCCCCTGCATGAGACGCTTCGTTCAGCGCTCACTGAAAATCTCACGCCGCGCGCGCTGCGGGGCATGAAGGACAGCATCGACCAAAAAGCTGACACGATCGTGGCTGCGCTGGCGAAGGCGGGTAAATTCGACGCGGTTCACGACCTCGCCCGTGAGTTGCCATTGCAGGTCGTTGTTGACCTGATTGGTGTCAAGGATGACTATGTGCGCGATCGCATTCTCGACTGGGGCTCAGCGGCGTTCACCGTTTTGGGTCCAATGAATGCGCGCACCGGCATGAATTTTCCGCTCGCCGGCGAGCTGTATGAGTGGAGGGCCAAGCTCACGAAGAACGACCTCGTTGAGGGAAGCATGGGTTACGGCATATTTGCCGCGGCCGAGCGTGGCGAGATTCCCGCCGACAGCTGTGGTCACATCATCCATCAGTATGTTGCGGCCGGATTGGACACGACGGTTGCCACGATTGCGAACGCGGTGCAACGTCTCGGCGAAAACCCCGACCAATACGAGCTGCTGCGTAAAGACCCGTCCCTGATTCCGGCGGCCATGAACGAGACGTTGCGTTGCGACGCGCTCATGGTGGCGCAAGGACGGCGCACGACACGCGACGTCGAAGTGGATGGAACGGTCATTCCAAAGGGCGCCCACGTCGCAATTCTGTTTGGTGCGGGAAACCGTGACCCTCGCCACTATGAGGACCCGGAGGCGTTCCGCATCGAGCGAAACCCAATGGATCACCTGTCTTTCGGTTACGGCGTGCACAGTTGCGCAGGTCAGGGACTGGCTCGTCTCGAGGTGTATGCGGTGCTGGAAGCCATGGTCAAGCACATCAAGAGCTTCAAGCTGGGTACTCCCGTTCGAAAGATAAACAACTCCAGCTTGGCACTCGATAGCCTGCCGGTTTTCGACGTGGTGACCGGCTAGGCGCTACCCACCAGTAACTTGCCGAGGAGCACGCGCAATTGCGCGTGCTCCTCGCTCGTTAGCGCGCTTGTGAGCTGTGCCCCGACCCTTTCGACCAACGGCTTAAGGCGCGCGAGCTCGGCGCGACCGGCGTCGGTGAGGTGCAAGACGTTACGCCGCCGATCGTCGGCAGCCTGCGCTCGGCTCACCAAGCCGTTCTTTTCCATTCGTGAACAAATGTCGGCAATCGTCGAACGATCGAAGTCGAGCTCCGCGCAAATCTCTTTTTGTGCAATACCCGGTCGACGATCGAGCACGGCCAAGATGCCATACTGGCCGCTCGTCACATCACCGTCAATGATCGACATCCACATCGCGACGT
>CAZYYL010000186.1:0-2819 GCA_964651425.1 uncultured Microbacteriaceae bacterium
GTGGCGATTTCGGTCGCCGGGCACATTGCGTTCGACCAGGCAAGCGCGTTCCTTGTGATTCCTGCGGCGTGCGGAATTGGTGTCTCGTGGCAACAAGCGGCAAATGGTCGTCTCACCCGCGTCAACAAGAATCCGTGGTCGACCACCCTCATCAACTTCGGTGTTGGATTCGGCATGTTGATGCTCGGTGTGATTGTCGTCGCGCTCGTGGGAGCGCTACCCACGCACTTCCCGGCGAACCCGTGGCTGTATGTCGGTGGCCCCGTGGGAATTGCTTTCATCGCGATTGCCAGCGTGGTCGTGAGGTACATCGGCATTTTGATTTACGGACTGTGCGCCACGACCGGGCAACTTGTGTCGGCTGTCGCGATCGACTCACTTGACCCGTCGAGTCACGGCGTGAGCGTATCCGTCATCATTGGTGCCATTGTGGTCGCATTCGGCACTGCCCTCGCGAGCCTGTCTGGCGCGTGGGCGAAACGCGGCCGCTAGCGGGGAAGAGGCGTTAGCCGAGCAATAGGTTCCGCAGCTGGTCGGCTGAGTACACGGTTGCGACCGCGCCAACAGCCTCGGCGGGTGAGCCGTATCCCCACTCGACGATGATCGAGGGGATGTTATTGGCCGCGGCGCCTTCGACGTCGTAAACCCGGTCGCCGATGAGCACCGCGCGTTCGGCGGCATGACCGGCTTGACGCAACCCCGACAGTGCCCCGGCGACAATCGCAGACTTGGTCGATCGTGTCTCGTCTTCGGTTGCGCCACAGATTACGGTGAACATCGACGAGAGCTCGAAGTGCTCGAGGATGCGCACCGCCTGCGTCTCGGGCTTACTCGTGGCCACGGCCACGGGCACTCCCGCAGCGTTGAGTTGTTCGAGAATGCCGACAACGCCCGGAAAGATGGCCGCGTCGAACGCGCCATCGCGACGGTAGTCCTCGCGGTATACGCGCAAGGTCTCCCACGCGTGTTCTTCGTCGAGACCCAGGCGTGTTCTGAACGACTCGATTAACGGCGGACCGATGTAGTGCATCAGCTCGGAGCGCGGAGGAACATCCCAGTTGAAGTGACGGAACGTGTCTTCGAGGGAGTCGATGATGCCGGGGGCAGAGTCGAGCATTGTGCCATCGAGGTCGAAGAGCACAGCGTCGTAGGGCGAGGCAAGTACAGGCTGGGGAGAAGACATAACTGGCCTAGCTTAGGCAACTAGAACAAGCGAAGGTGTGAATCATCGACTCCGCGCATGGCGTCGTAATCGAGAACCACACAGCGAATCCCGCGGTCTTCAGCCAGGGTTCGAGCCTGCGGCTTGATCTCTTGTGCCGCGAAGACGCCCGTAACCGGGGCGAGTAGCGGATCACGGTTGAGCAATTCGAGGTAGCGCGTGAGCTGTTCCACGCCGTCAATGTCGCCGCGGCGCTTGAGCTCGACGGCGACAGTCGCGCCCGATGCGTCGGTGGCGAGAATGTCGACCGGCCCAATCGCGGTCATGTATTCGCGTCGAATTAGCGAGTACCCCTCGCCCAGGGTTTCAATCTGTTCGGCGAGCAGCTTCTGAAGGTGAGCCTCGACGCCGTCCTTGATGAGCCCGGGGTCTTCACCGAGTTCGTGTTCCAGTTCGGCGACGATGTCGTGGATGCTCACCACGAGCACATCGGCAGTCTTCGCGTGACTAACACGCCAGAGCTTCGTGACTCCGAGCTCAACCTGCTCGGGTTCGGGATCTTGCTCGATGAACAGGCACGGCGGGCTCATCCAGTTCAACGGTTTATAAGACCCGCCGTCGGAGTGAATCAGCATGCTGCCATCGTTCTTGAGCATCAAGACACGCGTCGCGAGCGGCAGGTGCGCTGTGAGCCGACCGGCGTAGTCGACCGAGCATTTCGCGATAACGATTCTCATCGCAACAGCTCGCGACGCAATTCGTCGGCCGTGGCCACGCGCGAATATGCGGTGCCGAACTCGTCAGGTGCGGCGTATCCCCAGTTACACATGATTGCCGGCACGCCGCACCGGGCGGCCCCATGAATATCAAAGATCCGGTCGCCGACCATCACGGGTCGGTCTTCACGCGTGACATTCATGTCTGCGAGACCTGCAGCTACGACATCGCCTTTGGTGTGCACGCCGTTATCGGGGTCGGCACCCTGAATGGTGGTGAAGTACTGACCGATGTCGAAGTGGTTGACCACGCGGGCGGCCTCGACACGCATTTTGGTCGTTGCCGTCCCGAGCGGAATCCCCGTGGCGTGCAGGTCGATAATCAATTCTCGTACGCCGTCGAAGAGTGAGTATCCGCTCATGCCGTCAGCTTCGGCGAGACCGCGGTAGAACGCGGAGGCCTCGGTGATGCGATCGACGGGCAGGTAGCGCCCCAGAATTTCGTGAGTCGGCGGACCGAGTAAGAGGCGCAATTCCGCGCGGTCGGGCACAGCCGCTCCGTACTCGAGGAAAGTGCGAGCTATGCGACCCATGATGGCATCGGCCGATTCGAGGATGGTTCCGTCCATGTCGAAGAGCACGTGAGTCCACCGCCGAGTCATGACTCATAGGCTAGTCGCGTGACTACTCCCTCGACGCAGCCCACGAATTCCGGCATCGACCTTTCCGAACTTGACCCAGAGGTGCGGGCGCAAGATGACCTTTTTCGGCACGTCACCGGTAAGTGGATGAAACGCACGGCAATTCCCGAAGACAAGGCGCGCTACGGCTCGTTTCACGTGCTCGCTGAAGAGGCTGAGAAAGCCGTGCGCGACATCATCACCGGCGTGGGGGATGCGCCCGGCGGTAGCGTTGAGCGTAAAGTCGGCGATCTCTACGCA
>CAZYYL010000187.1:0-2818 GCA_964651425.1 uncultured Microbacteriaceae bacterium
GATAGGTGAATCCGGCCGGGAAAACTGATCCAAGCGCGGACCATCCTTCGAACGAGTACCCGGGGCGAGTCAGGGTTGAGGCGGACGCCAGCGCGAAGGTCGCATCGGTATCAACATTTGACTGGGTCGGGGCCGTTCCGCTCGCCGAACCGGGCAGGTACGTCACGGATTGCGACTGCGCGATCCAGCGAGTGAAGAAACTCGTGTCGCCAATACCCTGCGTGTAGTTCGCCGTGGGGTTCGTCACGGTCGACCCATCGAACCAGCCCTGAAGCGTATAGCCGAGGCGCGCAAATCCCGACGATCCTGCGGTCGCGAAGGTCGACTCCGTCGTCGCCGTAGTCGCATCTGGTGCCGTGCCCGTCGCGGCGTTAGTCAAGAAATAACGCACGTTGTAGGTGTTGGCAATCCACAAGGCCGTAAGCGTGATGTTCGCTGTACCCACGCGCACCGTTTCCTCAACCTGGTAGGTACCGCCCGCCGAGGACGACCATCCCGCGAAGGTGTAACCGGAGCGACTTATGGTGGATGCACTTGCCGCGGTCAAGGTGCCATCCGTCGCAACATTTGCCTGGGTGGGCACCGTTCCCGAGCCTAGTCCGGCGGAATAGGTCAGGGTGTGCGTGTCCGCTGTCCATTCGGCGACCAACGTCACGTCGCTCGCCGCGACGGAATACGTCGTTGCTGTCGTGTAGAGCCCCGTGTTGTCGCGCCAGCCTGCGAAGGTGTAGCCCGGTCGCGTGAGAGTTGACCCCGATGGAACGGTGAACGTGGAATCGGTCACCGCGACGAATGCCGACGGCAACGTTCCCGTCTCGCCACCGGCACGCTGGAACGACACCGTGTGGGGCAATGCCGTCCACCTGGCCTGCAGGTCGACGTCGGCTACTCCCATTCGGTATGTGTCGCCCGGTTGATATACGAGGGGGTTTCCCGAGCCGTCAACACGTCCGTCAGTCCATCCACTGAAGACGTATCCGGTGAAGCTGAGGTCAGAGCCGTTCGCGACGACAAAGGTCGCATCGGTCACCACGTCTGACTGTGTCGGTGGCGTGCCCGTCGAGCCTTGAGAATTGCCGTACGTAACCGTGTGGGAGTTTGCAGTCCAGACGGCAGATAGGGTCACCGCGGATGGTCCGACGTCGTATGTCGATCCCTCTGCGTAGACATCTCCCGCTTGGTCTCGCCAACCGCCAAACGTGTAACCGGGTCGAGCAAGGTCTCCGCGCGTTGCGACGGTCAACGACCCGGCGGTGGGAACGCTTGTACTCGCCGGCGCAGTACCCGTCGCCCCTACACCCGCGTTGTAGGACACCGTCTGTGGAATGGGAATCCACTGCGCCGTGAATTGAATCGGGTTTGCTGACACGACATAGTCGTCGCCCGGAATGTAGTTGATCACACCACCATCGGTCCAGCCAACGAAACGGTATCCCGCGCGCGAAAATGTCGTCGCGTCGGCCACCGAGATGGTCGAACCCGTTGCTGCGGCCGGCTGGGTCGGGGCAGTCCCCGAACCGCCGTTGAGCACGTACGTCACCGTCTGGTCGTCGGCGACCCAGTCCGCAACAAAAGTGAGACTGGCGGAATCCATTGTGCGCTGCGCACCAGGGGAATACGAGACGCCGGCCTGCGTCCATCCTGATTGGTGATAACCGGCGCGTGTGAAGCCGATTTCGGCAAATGTGGGAAGAGCAAATGTCGTGCCGGTCGCCACCATTCTGGTTACGTCTGAACCCTGGCCAAGTCCTGCCTGGAATACGACTGATTGAGACGTCGGTGTCCAGGTGGGGTAATACGTGAGAGGGTTCAGAGGCATCGTGATAACGGATCCGGGGCTGACGGTCGCCGTTCCTGGTCCTGTGTTCCAGCTCGGCTGGGTGTATCCCGCGCGCGTGAACGTATCGGCCGCCTTCACGGTGAACGACGAGTATGGGCGCAAAGTCTGAGTTATGGATGGGATGCCCGGCTCCGTCGACACGTACGTCACGGTCAGCGGGTCTGAACCTTGGACCCACGTTGGTGGGTTTGATCCAGACAACGTCCCCGTGTATCCGCGGGTACCCAGGTCGGCCGTGGTCGAACCTGTGCCCTCGGAAAACTTGTAGCGCATCGTCGGTGTCAGTGCCGCCGGATTGGTGCCGCGGGAATACCAAACGTTGTCGATGTCCCCGTGAAATCCGCGTTGGCTCAAGGACGCGTCGGTCGTGTTGGCGAACTCTCGTCCAATAAGGAGGGCAGAACTTGCGGGACTGATGAGCGAAGAGAGCGATCCGAAAGACTGAGTCGTATCCAAGACACCGTCGATGTAAACCTTGATGTTTTGCCCGTCATAGGACGCCGAAATCGTGTACCAAACATTGGGGCTCAGTACGGTATTGGTCAAACCACCACCAACCCGGTTGCCCGCCGCCGTAGCCAAAGCAAGGAAAGGTCTCCCGTCATTGACCCCGAGGGCAATGCCAGTTCCCGATCCGGCGGCCGTATCTGCGAGCGGACGAGATACCGCGACCAAGTACCCCGGCGTGCCGTCCCACCTCACGTCGACGGAAAAGGTGAAGTCGAGGAACCAGATGTTCGCGCCAGAAGTTCGAACATAGTTTTGGTTCGCCGTCGTGGTGCCGTCGAAGTGCAGTGCGTAGTTGCCCATCGCCCAGGCGGGAGCTACCGATACCAGGCTCGCACTGAGCATCCCGACCGCAGCAAGTGCTACCGCGACCAAAGTTCGCACTCTCGCAAAGCTCATGACAACGTCACTCTCTCGATTATTGGGGGAGGAGAGCCAAACTGCCTTAGATGGACGTCACGCAGTAGACCC
>CAZYYL010000188.1:0-2799 GCA_964651425.1 uncultured Microbacteriaceae bacterium
CGCAGGTTCGGAGACGACTCGAGCAAGCACCACCTGATTGATCCGGGAACGCGCGATAGCGCTTCCACTGATGTTCAAACTGTCACGGTCATCGCGATGACCGCTGCCAAAGCGGAGACCTTGACGAAGCCCGGGTTTGTGAGACCGACGCGTGAGTTCCTAGCATGGCTACAGACGGTAGGGGCGGCCGGCATGATCGTCGACAGCAATGGCGCACGACACGAATCAGAAAACTGGAGCCTGTACCGATGAACGAACCGCAGATCTGGTGGTACGTCACGCGTGCAAGTGCCATCATCGCCTGGGTCTTGATGACGCTGTCAGTCGTATGGGGCGTGCTCTTGTCGACTCGCGTGATGCGAAAGATTGACAACCCGTCGTGGCTTCAAGATCTGCACCGCTACCTCGGTGGCGCGTCGCTGATCATGGTCGCGCTTCACATGATCAGCCTCGTGCTTGACAACTATGCGCATTTCTCAATTGAAGAACTGCTCGTCCCCTTCGCGGTCGAACCGCGCTTTGCGGGCGGCCCCATCGCCCTAGGAATCCTCGCCTTCTATTTGATGCTCGCTATTCAGGGATCGTCGTACCTGATGAACCGCATACCGAGGCGCGTATGGAAGGCCATCCACTACTCGTCCTACGTCGTTCTGATCGCGGTCTCATTTCACGCCGGATTCTCGTCCTCGAAGGATGTCTCGCAGCTGTGGTACAAGTCGATGGCTATCTTCCTGGTCGGCATTGGGGCTGGCGCGGCCATCATTCGCATCCTCGTTGGATCACGCACGAGCGGCGGGCGCGCCACGGTTGCCGCGCCGTCCAATGCTCCTCAGAGGCGATCTCGAGATTCGGTGCTCGCCTCGGATTCATCGCCGCGGGTCAGCACGCGCTCAATGACCGTGGTGTCGACGAATGACCTCACACCTGAGGTCAAGCACATCGTGCTCGCTGACGCAGCGGGCGCCGTGTTGCCCGTGTGGCAGCCGGGCGCTCACCTCACATTGAACCTCCCCGACGGACGCACGCGCCAGTATTCGCTCTGCGGTGACCCCGCGGATCGCACCCACTTCGAAATTGCCGTGTTGCGCATCGACGAACCGGGCTCGGGCAGTTCGTGGATTCACGCCAACATTGCGGCGGGCTCGACCATTGAGGTCACTGACCCGCGCAACCACTTTGAGCTTGAGCCGGCGTCGCGCTACACCTTTGTCGCCGGAGGCATCGGCATCACGCCCATCAAGGCCATGATTGAGTCGTTGCCCCAGCGCCGTGAGTGGACGCTTCACTACTTCGGCCGTAGTCGAACAACCATGGCGTTCCTCGATGAGCTTACGAACCGGTACCCCGAACAGGTCTCAGTCTGGGCCCGCGATGAAATGGGCAACATGGATGTGCGAATCGCGTCACTTGTCGAAGACCCCGACACCCAGGTGTACTGCTGCGGGCCCGAATCGCTCATGAGTTCACTGGCGACGTGCACTCCAGCGGACCGACTGCACCTCGAGCGCTTTGTCGCCGTCGACCGGGCATCATCGTCCGTGGCAACTGCGGTAGATGTAACCTGCCGTAAGTCCAGGGTGTCGTTCATCGTTCCTCCCGAGCAGACGCTCCTTGATGCGATGGAAGAGAACGGCGTGCCCATCCTGGGTTCATGTCGCAACGGCGTGTGTGGAACCTGCGAGGTGCGGGTAAAGGAAGGAACGCCAGAACACCTCGACTCCGTGATGTCTGACGAGGAGAAAGACGAGCTGGGAATCATGTTCCCGTGCGTCTCTCGTGCCAAGTCGGACAAGCTCGTTCTCGACATCTGACCCGCTTTCGCATCGGCAGTGAGCCCGTGCTAGCCTCGTAACCTGTTCGCGCGAGTGGCGAAATGGTAGACGCGCTGGCTTCAGGTGCCAGTGCTCGCAAGGGCGTGGGGGTTCGAGTCCCCCCTCGCGCACGGACAAGAGGGAGAGTCGCCTACGGGCGGCCCTCCTTCTTTATTTCTCGGCGGGAACGCCGTAGTGGGCTTCCAGCCAACGCACAGCCAACGTACGGGCGAGTCTCAAACTAGAACTTCGGTCGCTGACTACCCTTGAGGCAGTAACAACAGTTACACCAAAGGAGAAACAGCATGAACAACAAGCTCATCAAGGCAGGCGCAATCGTCGCACTCGCCGGTGCAGCCGTCTTCAGCCTCTCGGCTTGTTCGACCGCCTCGGGTAACTCCGAGTCGAGCGAGACGACCGAGGAGTCGGGCTCGTCAGTGGTCGCTCCGATCATCGTCGATGTCACGACCCTCGACGGCACGACGGTTGATGTTCCTGAAGGCAACTTCATCGACGTCAACGTACCGACGGACACCGAAGCCAAGTGGACTGCAACCATCGCGGACGGATCGATTCTTTCGTTCACCGCAGGCGGTAAGTCTGGCGACGCGATGATGAACCCCGGATTTGCCGCGCTTTCGCCTGGTAAGACGGACGTCACGATGACCGACGGTTCGCAGACGGTGAAGTTCACCGTCAACGTCACGGGAAAGTAACTCTTCCTCACTGACATCACTTCGGCCTCCGTTTCACGCGAAACGGAGGCCGTAGTCTTTTAAGCGGATGCGCCTGACACGCGCGACCGACGAGACAAGGACTCCTGCGCATGACGCACGATCACGAACGACACTTTCCGTTGTGGCTGAGTTACGCTCTCGCCGTGTGTGCCGGCGTCGCGATGACGACGCAGGCACACATCAATAGCTTGCTCGGGGCATCCCTCAATAACGGCATCGTCGCAGCGGCACTTTCGTTTGCCGGCGGGTTC
>CAZYYL010000189.1:0-2746 GCA_964651425.1 uncultured Microbacteriaceae bacterium
GGGCCTTCCGCGTTGCGTTCTTCGACGCGAGCGTGGGGCCTGTAGTCGTATTTCGCCGGCATGAAATTCTCCTTCTCTCAGAGCGCGCTGTGCGTGGCGCGACCCGCGATGAACGTCGCCGCCACTTTCATGTTTCGAAGTGTCTCCACGTCTGAGTCGAGCGGGTCGTTCTCGACAAGCACGAGGTCCGCGACCTCCCCCACCGCCACACGCGTGCGCGTCGACGCATCGAGCGCTTCTTGCGCAGTAATGCACTGCTCGGGATGCCACGGCTCACGCCCTCCCCGTGAACGGTAAACCGCCGACGCAATCGCAAACCACGGGTCTAGCGGAGCGACGGGCGCATCCGACCCCATCTGAATGATTCCTCCGTTGTCAAGTATCGTGCGATGCGCGAAGGTGTAATCCCCGTGCCCGGCCCACAGTTCGTCGACGGCGTCGCGGTCATCCATTGCGTGTTCGGGTTGCATGCTGGCGATGACACCGGACTTAGCCAGACGAATGGCATCGTCACGGGTGAGTTGTTGAGCGTGCTCGACGGAGCCGCGCGCGCGGGTTGCGGCGAACGCATCCAGCACTATTTCGTTCGCGTGATCGCCGATCGCGTGCACGGCGAGTTCGATACCTGCATTCCACGTCTTCTTCATCACCGACACCAATTCCGACTGCGGGATGTTCAACACACCGTGCGCGGTCGGCCCGGTCATTCCCGGGTACGCGTGGTGGCAGTACGCCGTGCGCGAGCCGAGCGCACCGTCGGTGATGATCTTGTGACGGCCAAATGTAAGCAACCCATCGGTCGAGGCGATCACGTCACCGGTCCGTAACCCCGTCGCGATGGCCCGATCGAGATCAAGTGTGTAGAAACAGCCCACAACACGCAAGTAGTCGTTACCGTTCGAGATGCGTCGACGCCACTGATCGGGCGTCCAGGCGTCGAACTCGAGGTCGACAATGCCGACCACGCCACGCGATGCGGCGAGCTTCGATGCGGTGAGTGCAGCGGCATCGCCGAGTGCGGCATCCACATTGTGAATCTGCACTTCTACCCCGAAAGCGTCATGCTCGACGAGGTAGCCGGTCGGGTGATTTTCGTGGCCGTACTTCTTCATGCCGGCAGTGTTGAGCCACACGCTGTGGCGGTCGGCTGAAATCAGCGCAACAGCGCGATCACCGGTAACCGCATCGAGAATCGAAAAGTGCGGGCGCACGTCCCACTGGCTCGGGCGAAAATCGCGACCCACCAAGTCGCCATTGTTCTCGCGCATCCATCGACCGACGAAGTCAGCCATCTCGGCGGTCGACCCGATGTGCTCGACATCGACCTGCGTCAGAGTGAGGGCCCAGTTCGTGAAGTGCGTGTGGGCGTCCCAGAGTCCGGGGATGACATAGCGACCGCCCGCATCGATGATCTCAGCATCTTTGGCCCGAGACGGAACCGTAATTGCCGTCGTACCGCCGACGAACTCGATGTCTGCAATGCGACCGTCGTCACCGACGTGGATATTGACGATGCTGCCGAGCAGCCCTCGGTCACCGGGAATACGGGCGTTGACAATCGTCAGTGACATGGCTCAAGTTTGGCACGAGGGGCACCAGTACAACTTGCGGTTCTGCATTTCGGCGAGCGCGATATTCGTGCCGCACACTCGGCACGGCAGCCCCTCGCGTTTGTAAACCCAATGTCGGTCGTCTCGGCTGGCCATCGCGGCTTTCCACTGAGCTGGGGTGAGGTCATCCATCGTCATCATCTGACCGGTGTCGATGCCGATCGCGAGCAGTTGCACCCAGTCCTGCCAGAGTGCCTGCGCTTCATCGACGGTCACGGCATTGCCCGGCCGATACGGGTCGATGGATGCGCGAAACAGCAACTCGGCCCGGAACACGTTGCCAATTCCTGCGACGATCGACTGGTCCATCAGAAGTTGCCCGATGGGAATATTGCGTTTGCGAATGGTGGTGACGAATCGATCACGCGCCGCGTCGGATGAATCGTGTTGCGGGTCGGGACCGAGTTTGGCGATGACCGCGTCGACCTGGGTGCTTGTAAGGACCTCACACGCGGTGGGGCCGCGAAGGTCGGCGCACACGGTCGACGTGAGAAGTCGCAGTCGCACTGCCCCGACCGGCTCAGGCGGGAACGCCTCGTCGCCGTCGGTCAGCTTGCTCTGCTCTGACATTCGCATGCGTGCACGGCGCGGAGCACCAATCGACGTGATGGAGTTCTCGCCGGCCGAGTCGACGACCTGCGCGACAAGGTCGGCGTCGGTTGCTGGCTCGACAGTCCCCCGCTGGTGAGTTTGCCCCATGCGTCCGTTCGCTGACGCGATGGTCGCATCCATCTGAATGTCACCGGCGAAGTCCCACGCACCGTAGATACCGAGGTGTACACGCAGCCAGTCGCCGCGATCGAACTCGGCGAACATCTGCTTGCCCACGGCGAAGATGTCGACCATGTGTTGACCGTTGAGAACTGCGGCGCCGTCCGCAAAGCGACCCTGCGGTGACGATGCCGCTATCGATTGCCCAACGAAGTTCGCACGAAACTGTCGGGCGATGCGATGGACGGAGTGGCCCTCGGGCACTTAGTGGTCGGCGCCCTTGTCGACGGCCTTGCCGGCGATGTCACCGGTGGATTCGTATTCGGCAATTTGGGCGATACGGCGAATGTGGCGCTCGTCGTTGCTGAACGGTTCGGCGATGAACGCATCAACAAAGGCAACGGCCTCATCAACCGTGTGCTGGC
>CAZYYL010000190.1:0-2715 GCA_964651425.1 uncultured Microbacteriaceae bacterium
CCCGGCGTGAGCGCCATGTATTCGAGCGCGCGCTCTGCCGAGGCGCGGTCTTGCGGGTCGTCGAAGTCGGCCGGGCTCGGCACGGTGTCGTTGAGCGAGACACCCTGGCCGGGGTTCGTTCCCCACGTGACGAACGGTTCGAGTTCGTCGGCGTCGAGAAACACCTCTTTGTCGAACACTGCACCCTGGTCGGTCGGCAGCGTGCGCCAGTATTCGACGGCCGCCTCCCAGTCGTCACCCTCGGGTGCGTGTGGGCGACCGCGCAGGTAGTTGAACGTCGTCTCGTCGGGGGCCACCATGCCGGCGCGCGCTCCCGCTTCGATCGACATGTTGCACACCGTCATGCGGCCTTCCATCGACAGGTCGCGAATGGCCGAGCCGCGGAACTCGAGCACGTAGCCCTGTCCCCCGTTCGCACCGATCTTGGCGATGACCGCGAGGATGATGTCTTTCGCGGTGACGCCCGGACGCAAGAATCCTTCGACGTTGATCGCCATCGTCTTGAACGGCTTAAGCGGCAGCGTCTGTGTGGCGAGCACGTGCTCGACCTCGCTCGTGCCGATGCCGAACGCCATCGCGCCGAACGCGCCGTGGGTCGACGTGTGTGAGTCACCGCAGACGACGGTAATGCCGGGCATGGTGAGGCCGAGCTGTGGTCCGACGACGTGCACGATGCCCTGCTCGATGTCGCCGAGCGAATGCAAGCGGATGCCGAACTCCCGCGCGTTCGACCGCAACGTGTCGATCTGAATGCGGCTCGTCTCGTCGGCGATGGGCTTGTCGATGTCGAGCGTGGGGGTGTTGTGGTCTTCCGTCGCGATCGTGAGATCGGGGCGGCGAACGGGTCGACCAGCGACGCGCAGGCCGTCGAATGCCTGGGGGCTGGTCACCTCATGGAGCAGGTGGAGGTCGATGTAGATGAGGTCGGGCGAGCCATTTTCACCCTTGGCGACGAGGTGGGCATCCCACACCTTTTCTGCCAGTGTGCGGGGGCGACTCGCTTCAGACGTCATGCAGAAGATTCTACCGACGAGCGCGTCGACCTACTTCTCGGCCTTACCGTCACCGACTTCAACGACGTGTTTCGCCGGCATTTCACCTCGAGCGGTGAGGATTCGCGTGCGGATCAGGCTCGCAATAACCGAGACAATCATCGCGCCGGCAATGACGACGAGTGACAACCAGATGGGGATGTCCGGAGCCCACTTGATCGGCTCTCCGCCGTTGAGGAACGGCAGGGTGTTGTCGTGCATGGCGTGCAGCACGAGCTTGACGCCGATGAACCCGAGGATGAACGCAATTCCGTACTTGAGGTAGTGCAGTCGGTCGAGCAGTCCGCCAAGCAAGAAGTAGAGCTGGCGCAGACCCATGAGGGCGAAGATGTTCGCGGTGAACACGATGAACGGGCTGGTCGTAATTCCGAAGATGGCCGGAATCGAGTCGAACGCGAAGATGAGGTCGGTGATTGCGATCGTGATGAACACGATGAGCATGGGCGTCCACATCCGCTTGCCCTTGTACGTGGTGCGCAGCTTCGCGCCGTCGTATTCGGGCGACATGGTGACGCGCTTGCGAATCGACGCGATGAGCTTGTTCTCAGTGTTCTCTTCGTCCTCTTCGGTACGAACAATCTGGTGGATGGCCGTGTAGATGAGGAACGCGCCGAAGATCCAGAAGATCCAGCTGAACTGGGCGATGAGGGTGGCGCCGATGGCGATGAAGATTCCGCGCAGCACGAGCGCGATGATGATTCCCACCATGAGCACTTCTTGCTGGTACTTGCGGGGTACTGAGAATCGGGCCATGAGAATCACAAACACGAAGAGGTTGTCGAGACTCAGGCTGTATTCGGTGAGCCAACCGGCATAGAACTCGGTGGCGTGTTGCAGGTCACCCAGGCCCAGAATCGCGAGGCCGAACACCACGGCGAGCGCCGCGTAAATCGACACCCAGATGGCGGACTCCCGCATCGACGGGATGTGCGGACGCTTGAAGATAATCAGAATGTCGGCAATCAAGATCATCGTCAGAACGATGAGCGAACCGATCTCGAACCATGCGGGGAGGGCGCCGTCTAACATGCCCCAGAGTTTACGGGTTTCTATCTGAGTGGATGCTCTGCGCGCGTTGTCTCCTACGAATCGGTTTTAGTTGCGAGCCATTCCGAAAAACCAATAACTTGACCAGATAAGTCTTCGGCGGACCATACCTTGCAAAATTCTTCGCCAAGCCACTTGTTCCGGAGAATGATTGTTTCTCGGTCCCATGAATCAACGTTCTTCAGATCTTGAGTCGTTGCCAAGACAGAATTTCCATAGCCGGGCCACGCATTTTCCGGATCCCCATCTCGCTTCTCCGCAAATGGCTTTTGAGAAACTTTCTGATTGATGCTCTTCTCGAGGATCGTTTTGTTGCCCCAAAGTTCAACAAGCGCGTCGTACTCAACCTTTATATTCCCGATCGTTTGGTCTGGGAATAAGGTTTGCTGCCAATTTTCGGTCGGGGTGGCCGGTGCTATGTGTTCAACGTGAATCTTCTTGGAGTTATAGGCAATCAGGTTTTCGGGATCACCCAGTACACCGTTTAGTCGGTGCAATACGACTCGAACGAGAGTTTGGCTGGTGGCTATTTCGTAGAATTCGTTCTTGACCTTTTCATCCTTGGGCAACGACTTGGTGAGCTCAGTTTTCACCTTGTCGAGTTCAAAGCTGTCTT
>CAZYYL010000191.1:0-2712 GCA_964651425.1 uncultured Microbacteriaceae bacterium
GTGTGGCGAGTTCGTCAGCAGAGATCTCGAAATCAAACACATCGATGTTCTCGCGCTGACGGCCGGGGTTCGCTGACTTCGGGATAGCGACGATTCCTTGCTGCACGTGCCAGCGCAGAACGAGTTGCGTGGGCGTGACGTTGAGCTCCTCGGCAAGCGCCGTGACGACGGGGTTCTCGAGCAGGTCGCTCTTGCGCCCGAGCGGGCTCCACGCCTGGGTAAGAATGCCATGAGTCTCGTGGAACGCGCGCAACTCGGTTTGAGGGAAGTAGGGATGAAGTTCCACCTGATTGACGCTGGGCCAGACACCGGTCGCGTCGAACAACCGCTGCAACATCTCTTCGGTGAAGTTGCACACACCGATCGAGCCAGCGTGCCCATCCTGCTGCAATTCGATCATCGCGTGCCACGTGTCGACGTAGCGGTTGACGCTGGGGTTCGGCCAGTGGATCAGGTACAAATCGACGTGGTCGAGACCGAGACGTCGGCGTGACTCTTCGAACGAGGCCATGGTTTCGTCGAAACCGTGGTGACGACCGGGAACTTTCGTGGCAACGATGAGGTCCTCGCGCGGAACGCTCGCGGCAGCGACCGCGCGACCAACCACTTCTTCGTTGCCGTAGTTGACTGCGGTGTCGAGCAGGCGGTAACCGGCGTCGATGGCGGTACCGATGGCGACGACGCCCTCGTCGTCGTTCAACCCATAGGTGCCGAGCCCAATCAGCGGGAGAACGAGACCGTCGTGTGCCGTGCGCGTAATCATCGTGAGGCCGTTTCGATGCAGTGGGTGGTCACCGAACCGATTGATTCGATGGATGCGACAACCGTGTCGCCGTTGCCGAGAAGTACCTGTGGTGTGCGTGACACTCCCGCGCCCGCGGGTGTGCCCGTCGAAATCAGCGTGCCCGGCAAGAGTGTGGAGTGGCGCGAGAGATACGAGATGAGCTCGGCAACGCCGCGGATCATGCTCGACGTCGACGAATCCTGGACAACCTCGCCGTTGACCGTGGTGGTCATCAGGAGTGCCTGGGGATCAGGGATTTCGTCTGCGGTGACGACAACGGGACCAACGGGCGAGAACCCGTCGAACGACTTGCAACGGCTCCACTGCTGCTCACGGAACTGGATGTCACGCGCGGTAATGTCATTGACGACCGTGTAGCCGAACACGAAGTCGAGTGCCTGTTCTGGGGTGACGTCGCGTGCGGCCTTGCCGATGACCACGCCGAGCTCGCATTCGTAATCAAGTTGCTCAGTAAGCGAGCGCGACCAAGTCAACGTGGCGCCATCCGCTGCAAGTGAGTTCGGCAGCAACGGAAACACAGTGGGGTCGGTGTGGATGTCGAGCCCGAGCTCTTCGGCGTGCTCGGCGTAATTCAGACCGATGGCGATAATCGCGGGCGGTCGCAAAACTGCCGGCTCACGCGTGAACTCATCGGCAGGTGTCGCAGATACTCCGCTACTGATTGCCCGCGTGGCGACCTCGCGCACGCGATGCCACTCGGCCGGGCCGCGTTCGATGAGATCTTGCAAATCGCGAGGGGCATCATCCATCACGTCGGCCAGCACGAGTGCACCGCCGTTCGCCTCGACGGCGAGCGCGGGAGCGTCAAGCCCCGGATAAGTCACATGAAGGAAACGCACTCGTCAAGGGTAGCCTTCGGCGCGCGGTCAGTAGGCTCATCACCGTGACCGACATTTCCGATGTGCTGAATGAACGCATGCAGACCGTGCCCGATTTCCCCGAGCCGGGAATCCTGTTTCGCGATCTGACCCCTGTTTTTGCGCATGGGCCGTCATTTCGTGCGGTCGTGGATGCGCTCGTCGAGCCGTTCGCGGGCGAATTCGATGCCATCGCCGGGTTGGAGGCGCGCGGGTTTTTGCTCGCGGCTGCGGCCGCCATCGATGCGGGTAGTGGAGTGTTGCCCGTGCGCAAGGCCGGCAAGTTGCCCGGACACGTCCTCACCGAGACCTACCAACTCGAGTACGGCAACGCGAGTTTCCAGGTGAATCCCGACAGCCTGCCGCCGGGGTCGCGCGTACTCGTGCTCGACGACGTGCTCGCCACGGGTGGCACGATTCGCGCATCCTGCACCCTATTGGAACGTGCGGGGTGGCACGTTGCCGGAATCGCGGTCGTGCTCGAGCTCGATGCACTGAATGGGCGAGCGAATCTCCCGGGCCGGGAGATCCACTCACTCATGCACGTCTAGTCGGGCGATTTGCCCGCGGTCACGCCCTAGCTGATGCCGGAGAGCTTGGCCGGCGACATTTCGCGCTCAACGTCTTCGCGGCTCATCAGACCCGCTTCGACGACAAGGTCGGCAACCGGACGACCGGTCTTGAGCGCCTGCTTGGCGAGCTCCGACGCCGGGCCGTAACCAATGAACGGGATCAACGCTGTGATTACGCCGACGCTCGACGCGACCATTCCGGCGAGACGCTCCGTGTTGGCGGTGATGCCGTCGACGCAGTTGACGCGCAGGGTCCAGCAGGCCTGCTTCATCCAGCTCATGCTCGTCAGCAGCGAGGCGGCGATCACCGGTTCAAACGCGTTGAGCTGAAGCTGACCTGCCTCGGCGGCCATCGTCACGGTGACGTCGGTGCCGGCAATGTAATACGCGACCTGACTGACGGCCTCCGGGATGACCGGATTCACCTTGCCCGGCATAATCGAGGAACCGGCGGCGCGTGCCGGGAGGTTAATCTCAC
>CAZYYL010000192.1:0-488 GCA_964651425.1 uncultured Microbacteriaceae bacterium
GACGTGCACGTTCCTGCCGACGCGATGCTTCCGGGGGCCAAGGGTCTTTCGGGTCCGTTCGGTTGCTTGAACGAAGCCCGCTTCGGAATCGTCTTCGGCGTGATGGGCGCGGCTCGCGCGTGTCTCGATGCCGCCATCGTTCGTGCCACCACGCGCGAGGTGTTCGGAAAGCCCATCGGCGCGTTCCAACTCACGCAAGCGAAACTCGCCGACATGATGCTCGAATACGAAAAGGGTCTGCTTCTCGCCCTGCACATCGGTCGCCTCAAAGAGAAGGGCGAACTCACCTACGCCCAGATCAGCATCGGCAAGCTCAACAACGTGCGCGAAGCCATCAAGATTGCCGGCCAGGCCCGCTCGATTCTCGGTGGTGACGGCATCACGAACGAGTTCCCGGTGATGCGTCACATGGCGAACCTCGAGGCCGTGCGCACGTACGAGGGCCCCGATGAGGTGCTCGCGCGCGTGGGCGGTCGCCTTCTTGCGCG
>CAZYYL010000192.1:498-2662 GCA_964651425.1 uncultured Microbacteriaceae bacterium
TCGCCTAAGCCGGTTCGTCTCAGCCCGCGAACGAGGGTGGGCCGCCGCGGGCACGTACTTCGGCACCCACCGCAGCATCATTGCAACACCGATAAACCCGAGCACACTCAGCACAATCGCGGCGGCAGAAACGGACGCCAGCCCGATGGTGCCCGACACAACGAGAGGTGCGGAAGCGCCGCCGGCGTCGGTCGTGAACCGGAACGCTCCCAGGAACGGCGCCGGGTTGCGTCGAGGCGCCAGGTCGCTTGCCAGCGTGAGGTTAATTCCCGACCCGAGCCCGTTGCCCAGCCCCATGACGAGAGCGGTCACGGTGAACCATAGCCCCGCCGACGGCCAGTCGTGCGTGAACGAAATCATCATTAGCGGGATGGCCATGCCCAACATCGACGGAACGATCGCGGCGAGGCGCCCGAACCGATCCATCACCTGACCGCTCGTAAAGAAGAGCGCGAAATCGACAGTGGAAGCGAGGCCCAGCACCAGCGCGGTGTCTGACGAGTTCATCCCAATGCTGACCGCCCAAAGTGGGAGCAGCACGGTGCGACCGGTGCGCAGGGCGACCACGAGACCGCACGCGGTGCCGAGGCGGATAAGCACGCGCCAGTTTCGCGAAATGGTGTGGAAGAGTCCGCGCGTTTCATCTCGTGCCTCGACCTCGCCCTCGGTGAGAGTGCTAATTGAATCGGTGCGTTGCGCCTTGATGGAACTGATCTGACCGAACGACTTTTCGGGGTCGGGCATCAGCAGCAATACGAGCGTGGCGCCAAGCGTGAAGCCGGCCATGAGCCAGAACGCGCTCGCCGGGTCATGGGTCAGTGCAATGAGCGCGGCCGAGAGGAAAGGGCCGAGCACGGCCCCGCCGCGGAACATGCCGCCAAGCGTCGAAAGTGCGCGGGCCCGGTGGGTGAGGGGAACGAACGTCGTCAAGAACGCGTGACGAGCAAGGGCGAACACGCTCGTCGCGAGACCAATAAACAGGATGCCGACGCCGAGCAACCCGGCATTCGGTGCGAACATCGCAAGAGCGATGCCGAGCAGCGCAAGCATGCTCGACCACAGCATTGCCATGCGCTCGCCGATGCGCGACACGATCCAGCCACCGGGGATGTCGCCGATGAGAATGCCGACCGTGAGCATGGACGCGACGAGACCCGCAACGGAGAGGTCGGCACCGAGGTTGTTCGCGATGGCAGGCAACACGGGCACGATGGCGGATTCACCGGCCGAGAACAGCAGTGTCGGTAGGTAAATCGGCACGACCACAGCGCGAAGCTGGAAGGTGGAGCCGGCGGACGACATAGCTCGTTCAGCCTACGCCGTAGGCTTGACCCATCATGATTGACCTCGACCTGTCGGAACAGATTCGCAACTTGCGGTCCACGTTCGCTGACATTCGGTCCGTCGTGGGTGTCGATCGGCTGACCGCCGAGATCGCCGAACTGAGCGAACAGGCCGGTGCGCCCGACCTATGGGATGACACCGAACGCGCTCAGCAGGTCACGAGCAAACTCAGTCACGCGCAGTCCGAGCTCGCTCGAATCGTCAGTCTCGAACGAGGTCTCGACGACCTCGAGGTGCTTGTCGACATGGCGAACGAGGCCGGCGACGAGGCAGCGGCGAATGAGGCGAAAGCAGAGCTCGCATCCATTCAAAAAGCCATGGATGAACTCGAAGTGCACACGCTGCTCAACGGTGAATATGACGTGCGGGCCGCGGTCATCACGATTCGCGCGGGTGCCGGTGGCGTCGATGCGGCAGACTTCGCCGAAATGCTGTTACGCATGTACTTGCGCTGGGCCGAGAAACACAACTTTCCCGTGCGGGTGCTCGACACCAGTTACGCCGAAGAAGCGGGCATCAAGTCGGCAACGATCGAAGTGGATGCGCCCTACGCGTTCGGCACCTTGTCTGTCGAGGCAGGCACACATCGCCTCGTGCGCATGAGCCCGTTCAACTCGGCCGGCAAGCGTCAAACGAGTTTCGCGGCGGTCGAAGTGGTTCCCCTCATGGAAGAGACCGAATCAATCGAAATCCCCGAGAACGATATGCGAGTGGATGTGTTCCGCTCGAGTGGTCCGGGCGGGCAATCGGTGAACACGACCGACTCCGCGGTTCGTATCACGCACATCCCGACCGGAATCGTCGTGAGCTGTCAGAACGA
>CAZYYL010000193.1:0-2638 GCA_964651425.1 uncultured Microbacteriaceae bacterium
GCTTCGGATTGCGCAATATTGTCGACCCGCACAAAGCGCTCGTCGAGATGTTCCGTGTGGTGAAACCGGGCGGTCGCATCGTGGTGACGGAGTTTTCGCATCCGGTCAACGGTTTTTTCAAGATGGGATACACGACCTACCTTCGCGGCGTGATGCCCCTGTTTGCGAAGCTCGCCAGTACAAATCCCGAGGCATACACGTACTTGGCCGACTCGATCGCCGCCTGGCCAGATCAAAAGACACTCGCGTCGTGGGTGCGCGACGCCGGATTCCGCAAGGTCGCCTTCCGCAACCTCACCGGGGGCATCGTTGCGATGCACCGCGGCGTGAAGCCACTCTAGGCTTTACCCGTGGCTCCGACCCCTCGATTCAGTCTTCGTGACCGGCTGACCGCCGTACCCGAGCTGAAGGGTCTGGCGAAGGCTGTCGAAGCCGGCGTTCCCGTCGTCGAAGCGATGATCGCCCACAACGTCACATTCGCTGACGACGTTGCCGATGCCGCTGGTCGCTATCTGCTGGATGCCGGCGGCAAACGCATGCGTCCGACGCTCGCGATTCTCACCGCCCAACTCGGCGACGGACTCAACGACGACGTCACGCTCGCGGCAGCGGCCATCGAACTCACCCACCTCGCGTCGCTCTACCACGACGACGTCATGGACGAAGCCCCGCTTCGCCGCGGCACCCCTGCGGCACACACCGTGTGGGGCAACTCGATTGCCATCCTCACGGGAGACCTCCTCTTCTCTCGGGCGAGCACGATGATGTCACGTCTTGGCGAACGCGCAATGGCCCTGCAATCAGCCACATTCGAGCGCTTGTGCGTCGGTCAGATGCACGAGACCGTCGGCCCGAAAGTGGGCGAAGACCCCATCGCGCACTACCTGCGCGTGCTCGGTGACAAGACCGGGTCGCTCATCTCGGCCGCGGCCCGCGCTGGTGTCGAATACGCCAATGGCCCCAACGAAGCGATTGACCCGCTCGTCAACTTCGGCGAAAAGATTGGTGTTGCGTTCCAGCTCGCCGATGACGTGATTGACCTCGCCCCGGCATCCGACGAAACGGGTAAGAAGGCAGGCACTGACTTGCGGGCAGGAGTCCCCACGTTGCCCACACTCCTGCTGGCGCGAGCCGCCGAGACTGACGCCGGTGCGCGCGACCTCCAGCAGCGCATCCACGAAGCTGCATCTATTGATGGCACGGATGAACAGCTCGCCGCCGTCACCGCCGAGTTGTTCGCCCACGAGGTCACGCAAGCCACCCGCGCGGAGGCTCGCCGCTGGGCAGCTGACGCTGTCGCCGGACTCGACATCTTGCCCGCCGGACCGGTGCACACCGCGCTGAACCTGTTCGCGGAGCACGTCGTTTCGCGCACTGACTAGGATTTCTGCGTGTCAAAACTTCGTCTTGCCGTGGTCGGCGCTGGTCCTGCTGGTATCTACGCGTCCGACATCGTATTGAAGGCTGAGCGCGATTTTGACGTGTCGATTGATCTGTTCGAACACCTGCCGGCCCCCTACGGACTCGTGCGTTACGGCGTTGCCCCCGACCACCCGCGCATCAAGGGAATCATCACTGCCCTGCGTGAAGTGCTCGATCGCGGTGACATTCGTGTATTCGGCAACGTTCGTTACGGTGTCGACATCACCCTCGACGATCTGAAGCGTCACTACAACGCCGTGATTTTTGCGACCGGCGCCATCAAGGATGCCCCGCTCGACATTCCCGGCATCGACGCCCACGGCTCCTACGGCGCCGCCGATTTCGTGAGCTGGTTTGATGGGCACCCGGATGTTCCGCGCACGTGGCCGCTCGAAGCTGAGTCGACCGCCGTCATCGGTAACGGAAACGTAGCTCTTGATGTGGCCCGCATGCTGATCAAGCACCCCGAAGATTTGCTCGTCACGGAGATTCCGCAGAACGTCTTCGACGGACTCAAGGCGTCACCCATCACCGACGTGCACGTGTTCGGCCGCCGCGGCCCGGCTCAGGCGAAGTTCTCACCGCTCGAACTTCGCGAGCTTGGCGAATTACGCGATGTCGACATGATGGTCGCCGACGAAGACTTCGTCATTGATGAAGCAAGCCAGCAGGCAATCGACACGAACAAGCAGGTATTCGTGCTGATGAAGGTAATGAACGAATGGCGCGAGCGTCAGACCGGCAACGCCAGCCGACGACTCCACCTTCACTTCTACGCGAAGCCGCTCGAAATTCTCGAGGATGAGAACGGGCACGTCAGTGCCATTCGCTACGAGCGCACCGCACCCGACGGCAAGGGCGGAATCGTTGACACGGGCGAGATTCGCGAGGTCCCCATCCAGTCGATTTATCGCGCGGTCGGCTATTTCGGGTCACCTCTCGACGAGATTCCATTCGACGACAAGCGTGGGGTGATTCCGAATCACGAAGGACAGGTCATTGACGGCTCTGGCAAGCCCGTCGGTGGTCTCTACGCGACCGGGTGGATTAAGCGCGGGCCGGTCGGCCTTATTGGTCACACGAAGTCCGACGCGATGGAGACGGTCAAGCACCTCATCGAAGATCGCGCGACCTGGTGGCAGCCGACTAACCCCGACGAGTCCGAGATTGTTGACTTGCTCACCGAGCGTGGTGTCGAGTTCACCACCGTCGACGG
>CAZYYL010000194.1:0-2595 GCA_964651425.1 uncultured Microbacteriaceae bacterium
AGTGCGCGAAGTGTGCCGTCGATCTGACGAGCTCCTGCCGCGAAGGCGGCCAGAGAATTCGCCACACCGAGGCTCATGTTTTGGTGTCCGTGGAAGCCGACTTGAGCGTCGTCCCCAAGTTCGTTGACCAGCGCATCCACTCGTTCGGTCACACCCGCCGGCAACAGCGCGCCGGCCGAATCGACGACGTAGACGCACTGGCATCCCGCGTCGGTCATGATTCGCGCTTGACGAGCAAGTTCGACGGGTGAGGTGCGGTGACTGAGCATGAGAAATCCAACTGACTCGAGCCCGAGGTCGCGTGCCGCGCCGAAGTGCTGAATGCTCACATCGGCCTCGGTCGAGTGGGTTGCGACACGCATGACAGACGCGCCCGCAGAGACCGCCTGCTTCATGTCGTGAATCGTGCCGAGCCCCGGCAGAATCAGCGCGGCGATCTTCGCGTTGCTCACAGATTCGGCGGCTACTTCGATGAGGCGAATATCGCTGACGGCCGAGAAACCGTAGTTGAACGAAGACCCCGCGAGTCCGTCGCCGTGTGTTACCTCGATAACGGCGACGCCTGCCTTGTCGAGTGCTTGCGCGACCTGGCGCACGTTGTCCTCGGTGAACTGGTGGCGTACCGCGTGGGATCCGTCGCGGAGTGTGGTGTCGGTAATGCGCACGTGACGTGTCATGTGTCAGATCCTCTTACTTCTTCGCGAACTGCGCCGCGGTGTCGGGCGCGAAGAGCAGTTCCGCGGTGCGGTTTGCTGCGGCGGTCATGATGTCGAGGTTTCCCGCCCATTCCGGAAGGTAGTCGCCGTTGCCGGTAACTTCGAGGAATACCCCGACGCGTGCCTTTCCACCCCACGCGTCGGTCGGATCGTCGAACTGCGGGTCGGTCTTGAGCTTGTAACCGGGAACGTAGGTTTGCACGTCTTCGATGACACGGTGAATCGATTCGACGATGGCATCTCGATCCGCGTCTGGGTCGATAGCCGCGAACACGGTGTCACGCATGACGAGCGGCGGTTCGACCGGGTTGAGAATGATGATTGCCTTGCCGCGTTCGGCCCCGCCCACGGACGAGATGGCGTTCGACGTGGTCTCGACGAACTCGTCGATGTTGGCGCGTGTGCCCCGACCAGCCGACTTCGATGAAATCGAGGCGATGATTTCGGCGTAACTCACCGGGGTCACACGCGAGACGGCGTGCACGATCGGAATGGTCGCCTGCCCGCCGCACGTGATCATGTTGATGTTCGGTGCATCGTTGTGAACGCCGAGATTGACCGCGGGTGAGACGAACGGGCCGACGGCAGCGGGTGTGAGATCGATGGCGCGGATGCCTGCCTCGCGATACCGCGGAGCGTTCGCGATGTGCGGCTTGGCGGCGGTGGCTTCGAATACAACGTCGGGGAGTACGTCCTGCTTGAGGAGCCAATCCACACCCTCAGCCGACGCCTCGATTCCCATGCGGGCGGCGCGAGCGAGACCATCCGATGTCGGATCGACACCGATCATGTAGCGGAGGTCGAAAATGCCGCGACGCTTCAACTTGATCATGAGGTCGGTGCCGATGTTTCCCGGCCCGACAATGGCGGCAATTGGTTTGTCACCCATTGCGTTACCTCGTTTCCTGTGCAAACTGTGCGGTCACGCTGCCGAGGCCGGCAAATACTGCGGTGATGGTGTCGCCCGGTGCGGCAGGAATCATCGGAGTGATTGCGCCAGGGATGACCACCTCACCCGCCTCGAGCGTCGTGCCCAAGTGCCCGAGAGTGTTCGCCAACCAAACCAGTGATGAGATTGGTGAACCGAGAACGGACGCGCCCGCGCCGGTGTGCTGAATTCGCCCGTTCTTGTAGAGCACCGCTCCGAGTGTGCGCAGGTCGACAACTTCTAGCTTCATCGGCCGCGTGCCGAGCACGACTCCGCCCGACGACGCGTTGTCGGCGACGGTATCAGTCAACGTGATTTTCCAGTCGGCAATTCGCGAGTCGACAATCTCGAGCGAGGCGAGCACGAAATCGACGGCACGGATGGCCTCGGCTACGGTCACGTTAGGCCCCCGGAGTGGTTCCTTGAGCACGAAAGCGATTTCGGGCTCAACGCGCGGTTGCAAGAAGAGTTCGGGTGCGATGGGTTGACCGCTCAAATAGAACATGTCGTTCGTGAGGTGGCCGAAATCAGGCTGGTTGACTCCGAGTTGCTTCTGCACCGCGAGCGAAGTGAGACCAACCTTGTGACCCAAAACCGTCTTACCGTCTTTGCGCCACTCGTCGACTTGCAGAAGCTGAATCGCGTAGGCCTCGTCGAGGTCAAGATCTGCGTAAGTCTGTGACAGCGGTGGAATAGTCGCGCCGGTCTCATAGGCGTTGCGGAGCGCGGCGGCTGCATCGTGGCGGTGCTGGTCGATCATGCGAACCTCGTGATTTCGAAATCTGAACTCCTCACATATTGGGTGTTCAGCGCGTTCCATCCAAGGTGCCGTCTCGCTCAGTGAGACGCAAGGTTTGATTCCGGATGCGCGGCGCACAAGATATTCGTGTGCTCAGTTCACTGAACACACATGTCGAAGCACCGCACGATATTCGAAATTCCGTTGACAAT
>CAZYYL010000195.1:0-2577 GCA_964651425.1 uncultured Microbacteriaceae bacterium
CACACCGCATGAGTTGGTGGACCGACGACGAGGCGGACGAACCCGGGTTCGACGAGTCGGATGTGCGCGTGCGACCGAATCCGAAGGGTAATCGGCCACGCACGAAGACGCGCCCCGAGCACGCGCAGGCCGTCTTTGGCATGGTGACCGTGGTCGATCGCGGTCGGTACACGGTGCTCGTCGAGGCCAGTCATGCGGGCAAGCAGGCCGGGGCCGGCAGCGCCGAGCATCAGGTGACCGCCACATCGGCCCGCGAACTTGGCCGCAAGTCCATCGTCACGGGTGACCGCGTCGCCCTTGTTGGAGACACATCGGGTGCCGAAGGTTCGCTCGCCCGAATTGTTCGCGTCGAACCGCGTACGACCCTCCTTCGCCGAAGCGCCGACGATACCGACACCGTCGAGCGCGTCATCGTCGCCAACGCCGACCAGATGCTCATCGTCGTGGCCGCCGCGAATCCCGAACCGCGCCTCCGCTTGGTCGACCGCTACCTCGTCGCTGCGTACGACGCTCGCCTGAAACCCATCCTCTGCATCACCAAGACCGACCTTGCCGACCCGAGTGAGTTTCTCGCCCACTTTGACGGGCTCGACCTCACCGTCGTCACAAGCCGTTCCGACGATCCGCCCCTCGCCGAAGTCGGCGAACTCCTCGTCGGGCACGTCACCGTTGCGGTCGGCCATTCGGGTGTCGGCAAGTCGACCCTCGTGAACGCGTTGGTTCCGGATGCGCACCGCGCCGTCGGCCGCGTCAACGAGGTCACCGGCCGAGGTCGTCACACCTCGAGCAGTTCGATCTGCCTTCGCTACACGACTCCAGAGAACCCCACCCGCACCGGCTGGATCATCGACACCCCCGGCGTGCGCTCGTTCGGCCTCGGCCACATCGACACCGACCACCTCGTCGACGCGTTCGGCGACCTCGCCGCCATCGCCGAGGACTGTCCACGTGGCTGCACACACCTCGCTGACGCGCCCGACTGCGCGATGAATGACGCCGTCGAATCCGGCCAGCTGGATGCGCGCGGCGCAGCGCGCCTCGACTCCCTCCAGCGTCTCCTCACCACGCTCGTCGACAAGCGCGAGCCGCGCGACTAGTTTCCGCGCGACTAGTTTCCGCGCGTCCGGCCCGCACAACTAGAGTTACGTCATGGCTAACGTTCGACTCGAAGAGGGCACCAGGGCCCCGGCTTTTACACTCCCCGACCAAGACGGCAACAACGTGTCGCTGTCTGACTACGCGGGCAAATCCGTGATCGTCTACTTCTACCCAGCAGCAATGACTCCGGGATGCACCACGCAGGCCTGCGACTTCCGCGACAGTCTGTCTTCGCTCCAGGCAGCGGGATACGTTGTTCTCGGGATCTCGAAGGACACCCCGGCCAAGCTCAAGAAATTCCAGGAGCACGACTCGCTCACATTCCCCCTGCTGAGCGACCCTGAGTTCACCGTGCACAACGCATACGGCGCGTACGGCGAGAAGAGCATGTACGGCAAAACCGTAATGGGCACGATCCGTTCGACGTTCGTCGTGGGCCCCGACGGCAAGCTCACGCACGCGCTCTACAACGTCAAGGCCACGGGTCACGTGGCGATGTTGCGCACCAAGCTCGGTCTTTAATCTGGGTCTCTAAGACCCGCCTGTATCCCAGCTACTGCTGCGGGTCGCGCCGAAGCGCAGCCGTCGTCGACGGCAGAAACAAGAGCACGAGCGCAATCACGGTCGGTACGAGTACCGCGACACCGACCAACGGTTGTGCGAATATCCCCTCGAATGCGCCCACGGCGATGGCGAGCTGACAGAGTTGCCACGTCACCGCGGCACCCCGCACCCACGACTGAGCACGGAAGGTTCCGATGCCCGTGGCCGCCACCCAGACGGTTGCCAGAAGGGCGATCGCGAGCGTGAGAATCGATCCGCCGACCGAGTGCACGGGAGTCGTCAAAATCTCCACAAGAAACCACACACTCACAAATGCGAGTGCAATGGCCTCCAACATCAAAATAATTCCGAGGCCAATGAGAGGCCACTTTTTCGTGCTCTGATCAGGCATTTATGCACTCCATCTCGCGCGATTTGCGCGACAAACCGAAAACCAATTCCAAGAAAAGTCTTTACACACTCGTCACCACTGTGTCACGATAATTCACGTCGAGTTTCCCCTCCAACGTTGTGGGCGAATCGTCCCCTCGTTCGAGGTTTCGGTTTGAGTCGGTTTCTCGGTTCACCATCGGGCAGACAGCCAATGTGAATCTTCGCGTTGCTGTGTGTCCAAGCTCACTATTCACTCACTACACAAGGAGTACCCCATGGATTGGCGCGACAGTTCCGCCTGCCTGACGGTTGACCCCGAGCTCTTCTTCCCGGTCGGCAACACGGGCCCCGCCGTTGACCAGATCGAGAAGGCCAAGTCTGTGTGCGGTCGCTGCTCGGTTTCTGAGCAGTGCCTGCAGTACGCCCTCGAGACGAACCAGGATTCGGGTGTCTGGGGTGGCTTGAGCGAAGACGAGCGTCGCGCCCTCAAGCGTCGTGCCGCTCGCGCCCGTCGCGCCGGCTAAGACGCGCGACCGTTAGTTA
>CAZYYL010000196.1:0-2577 GCA_964651425.1 uncultured Microbacteriaceae bacterium
GAGTGCGTTGTACTTCTGACGGCCCTGGTTTTCACCCTCGCGCGGCTGCTTGATTGCGCCGACAACCGCGTCTCCACGACGGAGTCCGTACTTCTTGACCTGACTCAGCGAGACGTAGACGTCGTTCTGTCCGGGCAGGTAACCCGAGGTGCGCACGAACGCGTAGTTGTCGAGCACGTCGAGGATACCCGCGATCGGGATGAGCACGTCATCCTCGAGAATTTCCGGCTCGGCCTCGTCGTACGGTCCGCGTCCGCGACGGCGGTCACGCTGACGGTTGTTGCGGTTGCGGTCATCTTGGTCATCGTTTTGACCGTTCTGTCCGTTGCGACCCTGGCCGCGACCGTTCTGGTTGCCGCCCTGTTCGGTGTCGCCGCCCTGGTTGCGGTTGCGGTTACGGCTGCGATTACGCGAGTTGCGCGATCCGCCTTCGCCTTCGTTGTTGTCGCCACCGTCGGTGTTGTCAGCGGATGCTCCGCCGACGCCGTCCGAATCAGCCGAGCTGTTCGCGGCACTGTTGTTCGAGTCGCCATTGTTTGAGTCGCCGTCGGTCGAGCCTTCGCCCTCGGCGGGCTTCGCCTTGCCGCGGCCACGGCCGCGCTTGGGGGCCGCGTCGGCAGCACCGTCGCCAGCATCCGCGACCGCCGGCGCACCGGTCTCGCCTGCGTTGGTGTGATCGGTTGCGCTCACGGCTGCGGTGGTCGCACGGCGCGAAACGCGCTTGCGGGGTGCTGCCTCAGCGGCACCATCTGAATTCACGGCGGCGTCGGAAGTGACGTTCTCGTCCATGTTGTTCTCCTTGTGTGTGAAAAACCCGCACCACCGTGTTTGTCGCGCGACGCGCAAAACAGAATGTGTGTGGTGTGTGTTGAGTGGTGGGGTGCAGCGCCTGGTGGCGCATCCCCCGAGTTGAATGCCCTACACCGATGATTCGGGCGGAAACCTAAGGCCAAGTTTCGTAGCTACCCGTCGGATGAGAACGTCTCTACAGTAGCACCCTTGAAGTCGACGGCGAGCATAAGCGGCGTCCACGGGGTCTCTTGTGCCTTCGCGACGAGGTCGATCGCGGCCTGGCGCTGACTCGGATCGCTACACATCACGAGCACCGACGGACCCGCACCCGAGACGACGGCCGCGAAACCGGCCGCCCGCAGAGCGGTGACCAGCGAGTGCGTTTCGGGCATCGCCTGCGAGCGGTAGTTCTGGTGCAACTTGTCTTCGGTCGCCTCAAACAGAAGCTCGGGGCTCTGCGTGAGTGCGGCCACGAGGAGCGACGAACGCGAAACATTGAACACCGCGTCTTCGTGGGGAACCTGCGACGGCTGCAACGAACGCGCGAGCTCGGTCGACATGGTGAATTCCGGCACGAACACGAGTGGCGACACACCCCGGTGCACCATGAGCTTCTTGAAACGCGGGCCGGAGTCAGTCATCCATGCAATCGTTAACCCACCGAAAAGTGCCGGGGCAACGTTGTCGGGGTGACCTTCAATGTCGGTCGCGAGACGAAGTAGCATGTCGTCGTTCACGTCGACGATTCCGGCGAGAAGACCCTTGGCGGCCATGATTCCGCCGACAATAGCGGCGCCGGATGATCCCATGCCACGACCGTGCGCGATGTTGTTGTGTGCGCGCATGTTAATGCCCGGCATCTTCTGCCCGAGCTGCTCGAACGCGTACGCGCACGACTTGACGATGAGGTTGCTCTCGTCGGTCGGCACCTCGCCGACACCCACGCCGATGACTTCGACGGTCGCACCGGGTTCGGCGCGGACAGTGACCTCGAGTTCGTCATAGCGGGCGAGCGCGAGTCCGAGCGTGTCGAAACCGGGACCAAGGTTTGCGCTCGTGGCGGGCACGCGAACGTGCACGCTCGTGCCGACGGGAATGACGTCAGCCATGTTTAGTGCGAAGCACCCTTGACGAGGTTGAGAACCTCGGCGATGGCTTCGACGTTGACCGGAACGCTCGTCGGCGACACCTCGGAACCGTCAGGACGCTTGAGCGCCCACATCGGGTCTTTGAGTCCGTGACCGGTAACGGTCAAGACAACGGTCGAGCCCTTGGGAATCTCGCCGGCTTCGGCGCGCTCGAGCAGACCGGCAACCGAGATGGCCGATGCGGGCTCAACAAAGATTCCGACCTCAGCCGACAGGATGCGCTGCGCCGCGAGAATGCCCTCATCGGAGATTGCACCGAAGTAGCCGTTCGTCACCTCGCGAGCTTCCGTAGCGAACTCCCACGATGCCGGGTTACCAATGCGGATTGCACTGGCAATGGTTTCGGGGTTCTTCACGACGTGACCGAGCACGATGGGCGCGCTGCCCGCGGCCTGGAAGCCAAACATTCGCGGAAGCTTGGTTGCCTCGTTGCGAGCCAGCTCTTCACTGTAGCCACGGAAGTAGGCGGTGTAGTTACCCGCGTTGCCGACCGGCACGAAGTGGAAGTCCGGTGCGTCACCGAGAACCTCGACGATTTCGAACGCGGCCGTTTTCTGGCCTTCGATACGGTCGGGGTTCACCGAGTTCACGAGGTGAACCGGGTAGCTCTCAGCGAGCTCACGAGCAATCTCGAGGC
>CAZYYL010000197.1:0-2569 GCA_964651425.1 uncultured Microbacteriaceae bacterium
GAATCGGCGTAGACGTTGGGGGTCGCCATTTCGACGGTCGCGGGCAGGTTGATGATGACCTTGCGTTCCGGAGTCGGTTCGAAGACCTCAATCACCTGGTTGCAGATGTCGGCTGCGAACTCGAGTTCGGTGCCCGTGAAACTCTCGGGTGAGTACTCATAGAAGACCTGAGTGTTCGGGATGGTCTTCTCAAGTTCGCGGCACAGACGCGCGCCATGCAGAGCAATGTCGATAATTCCCTGCTTCTCTTCGCGGAACACCACCTCGCGCTGCAGGATGCTCGTTGAGTTGTAGAGGTGAACGACGGCTTGCTTCGCGCCGGCAATTGACTCATATGTGCGTTCGATCAAGTGATCGCGCGACTGCGTGAGCACCTGAATCGTGACGTCGTCCGGAATCGCGTTTTCATCAATCAGCGAACGGACGAAGTCGAAGTCTGTCTGGCTCGCAGAAGGGAACCCGACTTCAATCTCTTTGTAGCCCATGCGCACGAGCAGGTCGAACATGATGCGCTTGCGCTCCGGGCTCATCGGGTCGATGAGCGCCTGGTTGCCATCACGCAGGTCAACGGCACACCAGCGCGGGGCTTTTTCAATGCGCTTACCGGGCCACGTGCGGTCGGCGAGTTCAATGCCGAGCGACTCGTGATACGGGCGATACTTGTGCACCGGCATGGCGCTGGGCTGTTGCTGATTCTTCATCTGATTCTCTCTTCGCGGTGAGTAGGAATAGCCGACGAGAAGCTCCGCGATGAGGATGGCTAGTTTTGCGCCCCATCGCGGCAGCTAAGAAGAAGCAGACCTACCGACATGGCTACAGGCTAACACCGCGTTCTCGCGGTTAGAAACCGAGGCGCTGAAGCAATTTCGGATCGCGCTGCCAGTCCTTGGCAACTTTGACCCGAAGAGAAAGGAAAATCGGTGAGCCGAGTAGAGCCTCGATTTCCGGTCTCGACTTCGCGCCAATGTCGCGAAGTCGTTCGCCGCCCTTGCCAATGATGATGCCCTTTTGGCTGTCGCGTTCGACGAACACGTTGGCGTAGACGTCGATAAGTTGTTTGTCTTCGCGAGGCATGATGTCGTCGATGGTCACCGCTAAGGAGTGGGGAAGCTCGTCTTCGACACCTTCGAGGATCGCCTCACGAATGAACTCCGACACGCGCTTGAACGTATCGTCGTCCGTTGTGGTGTCGGTCGGGTACAGCGCGGGCCCGGTAGGCAGAAGCGCGATGAGTTCTTCGGTCAACACATCCAACTGGTCGCCACCCACGGCAGAAATCGGGATGAGCGCCGACCAGTCACGAAGCTCGTTCACCTGCAAGAGACGCTCCGCGATTTCTTGCTTCGTCGACACATCGACCTTGGTGATGATGGCGACCTTGATGGCTCGCGGGTAGTTCTCGAGCTGCTCGCTGATGAACTTGTCCCCCGGTCCGACGGGTTCGTCCGCAGGAAAGCACATTCCAATGACGTCGACGTCTCCGAGTGTGGACTGAACGAGAGCATTGAGTCGCTCACCAAGCAGGGTGCGAGGCCGGTGAATTCCCGGCGTATCAACGATGATGAGTTGCCCGCTGTCCCGCGAAACGATTCCGCGAATCACGTGACGTGTTGTTTGTGGCTTCGCACTGGTGATCGCCACTTTCTCTCCCACGAGCGCATTCGTCAGCGTGGACTTACCCGTGTTTGGTCGCCCGACAAACGAGACGAATCCACTGCGGTAGTCGCCTGCCTTGGGATTCTTTGGCGCTCGTGCCATCACTCTTCCTCACCATCGAAAGCGTCTTGCGCCTCGATGAGTTCCGCGGTGCGTTCCACACGGATGCGCGTCACGAGTTTTCCACGCACGCCACTGCGGTCGGCGGTCAGGATGAGTCCACTCACGACCGCCGAGTCACCCACCTCGACGACTCGGTCGAGTTCCTTCGCGAGCAAACCGCCGACGGAGTCGACATCGTCGTCGTCGAGCTCAAGCCCAAAGAGCTTGCCGAGGTCTTCGGAGTTCATGCGCGCGCTGACCCGGTAGACACCGTCGCCGAGTTCTTGCACTTCGGAGCCACCGCGGTCGTGTTCATCCACGATCTCACCAACGAGTTCTTCGATGATGTCTTCCAGGGTCACGAGCCCGGCGATACCGCCATGTTCATCAATGACAAGCGCGAGGTGCGTCGATTCGGCCTGCATCTGGCGAAGAGTGTCATCAACCTTCTTCGATTCGGGCACAAACAGCACCGGGCGCATCAGGTCACTGACCTTCTCTTCTGCCCACGTCTTGGGCGCTTCGATGCTTCGGCGGGTCACGTCGCGCAGGTAGACCACGCCGCGCACATCCTCGTCGCTGTCGCCCAACACGGGCATACGCGAATAACCCGCCTCGAAGAAAAGCGTGGCCGCACCGGCCAACGTGTGGTCAACCGTCACGGTTGCCATATCGATGCGCGGAACCATGACCTCGCGCACGATTGTGTCGTCCCATTCGAATACCGAGTGGATGAGCGCGCGTTCATCTTTCTCGAGCACGTCGTGTCGTGCAGCCTCATCCACCATGCTCAGCAACTGCTCTTCACTCG
>CAZYYL010000198.1:0-2556 GCA_964651425.1 uncultured Microbacteriaceae bacterium
TCGCGTCGAAACGCGACCGTGGCACCCGTGACGATGTTGCGACGGATGAGCGTGCGCAACGGTGACGTGCCGAGCACGCCGTCCAGCTCGTCCGCTCGTACCGCAAGCGCTTCGAACAACGAGTGTCCCAACGGCGCTCCGGATGCATCGACCAGTCGAGCATCCCCGAAACTCACCGTGGCACCGGCCTCGAGTTGCGCGCGCTGCACGGCAACCCGGTCGGCGTGCCACACGTCGTCTTGATCGCACAGAAAGATGACGTCTTTGGTCGTGGCAGAGATTGCTTTTTCGAAATTTGCCGTGACGCCGAGCGACGACGTGTTCTGCAGGACGCGAACATCCACCTTTTTATATAGAGGAGTCGCCGAAGCGAGCTCGGCAACCGTGCGCTTCACCACCGCGACGGTGTCATCAGTGGACCCGTCGTCGACGATGACAATCTCGGCGGGAACTTCGGATTGAGCGAAGATGCTTGCTAACTGCGCCCCGACAAACCGAGTGCCGTTGTACGTGCACATCGCGACCGAGACATCAACGGCAATCACCTGCCCGGACAGATCAGGCGCGACAGATTTCTTCGGCACGACCGTTGCTACTTATTTGAACGACGTGACGGTGTCAATGACGAAGCGGATGTGCTCGTCGGTCATGCCCGGCCACAGCGGAAGTCGAGCGAGACGACCCGAGAACGAATCCGTCTTGGCGAATGAACCGACGGCGCGACCAAACTTCTGGCCGGCCGGACTCGAGTGCAACGGGATGTAGTGGAACGTGCCGATAACCCCAGCCGCGCGCAGGTAAGCGAGAAACGCATCACGTCGTTCTTGGTCGGGCATGAGCACGAAGAAGAGGTGTGCGGCGTGCCCTCCTTCGACGGGGTCCATGAGAGTGGCACCTTGCGCACTCGCCCAGTCGCGCAACTGCGTTGCATACGCGTTCCACACGGCCCTGCGACGCTCTTGAATGTGAGCGAATTCGTCGAGTTGCGCATCCAGCACAGCCGCATTCAACTCGGATGGCAAGAAACTCGATCCCCAGTCAACCCAGGTGTACTTGTCGACCTGGCCGCGCAGGAACTTCGATCGGTTCGTGCCCTTTTCACGCATGATTTCGGCGGCTTCGACGAGCGAGGGATCGTTGAGCAGCAACGCGCCGCCTTCACCGCAGTGCACATTCTTCGTGTCGTGGAAACTCTGCACGCCGAGCGCGCCGATGGTGCCGAGAGTTCCGAAACGGCTACGCACGGCAAGCCCGTGAGAGTTGTCTTCGATGACGGGGATGCCCGTGCGCGTGCTCAGCGACATGACCGCGTTCATGTCGACGGGCACACCGCCGTAGTGCATCACCGAGATTGCCTTTGTGGCGGGCGTAATTGCGGCCTCAATCGCAGCCGGGTCAACGTTGCCCGAGTCGCCCTCGATGTCGACGAAGACCGGAGTTGCGCCAGCAGCAACGATGGCCGTGGCACCGGAAGAAAAAGTGAAACTCGGCACGATGATTTCGTCGCCATGACCGATGCCCAGCAAGCGCGTCGCCATTTCGAGAGCCGACGTGCCCGAGGTAGTCAGGAGTACCGACGATGCACCCGTGAGGTCTTTCAGCTTCTGTGTTGCCGACTTGGTGAACGGGCCGTCACCGTGCACGTGATCCGACGCGATGACGTCGGCGAGATTCTGCGGGGCCTTGCTCGCACGAAATGGCACCGAGAACAGAATCGGCGTGAGACCCGTCGCATCAGACATGACTTCAGTCTAACTTTGCCCCTCACCTAAGCTTGAGCGCATGCATAAGTTCATCGTCACGGGAGCGTCCGGTTACATCGGCCGCTACGTGGTGAACTCATTGGCCAGTGACGGGCACGACGTGTGGGCGTTGCGTCGACGTTCCACCAAAGAAGGTTTCGCTCCGAGCGTTACCGTCGTCGAGGGTGACTTGTGGTCACTCGACCATGATTTGCTCGCCGATATTGCACCGGGTGCGACGGTCATCCATCTGGCATGGCAAGACGGGTTCGTGCACTCGGCCACCTCGCACATGGGTCAGCTCTCGAGTCACTTCCGCTTCATCGAAAAGCTGGTCGCCGCAGGGGCAACCAAGATCGTCGGGCTCGGCAGCATGCACGAACTCGGACCCGTGTCAGGACTCGTGGGCGAAGACATCGTGCCGGCGCCGGTGAACCAGTACGGCATCGCGAAGAACGCGTTGCGCGCATCCCTTGCCGATTTTTGCTCAGCGCGCGACATCGAATTCTTGTGGTTGCGCTGTTTCTACATTCTTGGGGATGACCGCCGCAACAACTCCGTCTTTTCGAAGATGCTCGACCTTGCCGACCGCGGCGAAACCGCAATGCCGCTCACCGCAGGCACCACGCGCTTCGACTTCATCGGTGTCGACCAACTCGGCGCGCTCATCGCATGGGCCTCGGCCGCCGACGGTGTCACGGGCACGCTCAACCTCGGTTCGGGCACCGTCATCTCGTTGCGCGAGCGCATCGAACAGTTCAACGCAGAAAATGGCTTGAATCTTGACCTGCGATTCGGAGAGTTCCCCGAGCGT
>CAZYYL010000199.1:0-2553 GCA_964651425.1 uncultured Microbacteriaceae bacterium
GAGCGGCGTGAACACGACCGCGAGGCGTATCGCCGTCGTCTGTCTGTCCCACCATTTACTCACACGTCAAGGCTAACCGCAGTTGCAGACAAGACATCCGTCGCGGGCACCTCAACGGGTCTAGTCTGCAAACATGACCCGACGCCGCGCGCTTGTGACCGGTTCCACTGGATATATCGGCGGCCGCCTGGTGCCACGACTCATCGATGCGGGCTTCGAGGTTCGGGTCCTCGTGCGCAACGCCGAAAAACTGCGAGATGTGCCGTGGCGTAGAGACGTCGACATCGTCGAGGGTGACATAGCAATCCGAGACGATGTGGATGCGGCCTGCGACGGTATCGACACCTTTTACTACCTCGTTCACTCCATGGGGCAACCCGGCGATTTCGAATCAGTTGAGCGACAGGGTGCGCACAATGTTGCGGAAGCCGCTCGCGCGAGTGGCGTATCCCGAATTGTTTATCTCGGCGGGTTGCACCCGCAATCGGAAGAGTTGAGCAAGCATTTACGGTCGCGTAAAGAAGTCGGCGACATTCTGCTCCGTTCGGGTGTGCCCACTATTGCGTTGCAGGCCGGCGTCATTATCGGATCGGGGTCGACCAGCTTCGAAATGATTCGACATCTGACCGACGTGTTGCCAATCATGACCGCACCGAAATGGGTGGGAAACATGATTCAGCCCATCGCGGTGCGTGACGTGTTGCACTATTTGATCGAAGCGGCCGATGTTGACCCGACTGTCAACAGAGTTCTCGACATCGGTGGTCCGGACGTTTTGTCGTACGGCGAGATGATGAATCAATATGCCGAGGAGGCGGGGATGCGCCGACGCACAATCATTCGACTTCCGGTTCTGACTCCCTACCTCGCGAGCCAATGGGTGAACCTCGTCACGCCGATTCCTCGCGCGCTCGCCGTGCCGATTATTGCGAGCCTGCAACACGACTGCGTGATGTCGAATCACGATGTTGACGACATCATTCCTCAACCCGAGGAAGGGCTGACGAGTTATCGCCGGGCCGTGGGATTGGCATTGCAGCGTTTGGCAGCGGGCGATATCGAGACCAGTTGGCAGAACACGTCCGTCGCGACGGCGCCAAGTGACCCGCTTCCGTCGGACCCCGATTGGACGGGCTCAACGGTCTACACCGACAGTCGTGTGCGGTCATGTAACGCCCCCGTCGACACGTTGTGGTCCGTAATCGAATCCATCGGTGGCGACAACGGCTGGTACTCCATGCCAATGGCGTGGGGCGTTCGCGGAGTGATGGACAAGATGGTCGGGGGAGTGGGTCTGCGTCGCGGTCGCGCCAACCCGCAAACGCTACGTGCCGGTGAAGTGGTCGACTGGTGGCGCGTGGAGCGTCTCGACAAGGGGCGCTTCCTTCGCTTACGCGCCGAGATGAAAGTGCCCGGTCGCGCGTGGCTCGAACTGTCGGCCGAGGCTGTCACGCCCACATCATCCATTTACCGCCAGCGTGCGATTTTCTTTCCACGCGGTCTGGCCGGTCGACTTTATTGGCTTTCAGTGTTGCCTTTCCACGGGCTGATATTCCCGGGAATGAGTCGACGTATCGTCGCAGAAGCGTCCCGAATTTCAGAAGCCACTCAAAAGCCACTCATAGAAAACACATAGACACCGACCACATCCTTGAGTCACAACCTGAGGCACGAATGCATCAGCGGACTAACTCAAGGAGAACACCATGGCTGACAAGAAGCCGATCTACAACCCGCCCACCTCGGGCGATTCCACCGGAGCAACGTCGAAGAAGGCGGATGCATCGACCAATCAGAAGACTGGCGTAACCGGTCGCCGACTCAGCACGGGCGTCATCATCGGAATCTCGGCAGCGGGCGCGGGAGCACTTCTGCTCGCGGGCGTTGCTGGTGCATCCATCTCCGCTGCCGTCGCACATGGCGATCGTGATCACGGACAGTTCCAGCAGATGCCCGGACAGCCCGCAGACTTTGAGGGCGGTCGTCACCATGAGGGTGACCGCGACGGCGATGGTCCTGGCCAGATGCCCGGCGGCCAGATGCCCGGCGGCCAGATGCCCGGCGGCCAGATGCCCGGCGGTCAGCTCCCCGGAGGTCAGGGACCCGATGGCCAGATGCCCGGCCAGATGCCCGCCGCACCGACCCCGACGGCAACCCCGTCGGCCAACTAATCCGAACTCGCACCACCCTCTCCACAACCCGAAAAGAAGGAGGACACCATGAGTCCGAATGAACAATCCCGCACACGCCGAATCGGTGTGATCGTTGGCGCATCCGCTGCCGGCGTCGCACTGCTCGTGGGCGCCGGTGCCGCCGGTGCCGCAATCCAGGGCGCGGTCGCGCACCCGCAGGGTCGCCCGGCCCAGGTCGGCGGTATCACCTCGGATGCGCAGGGCAAGATGCCCGGTCAGCAGGGCCAGGGCCAGGGCCACGGTCATCGCCATGGCGGCCAGATGTCCGGAAACCAGATGCCTGGCGGCCAGATGCCTGGCGGTCAGATGCCCGGCGGCCAGATGCCCGGCGGCCAGACTGGTCAGACGCCGGACGGTCAGC
>CAZYYL010000200.1:0-2549 GCA_964651425.1 uncultured Microbacteriaceae bacterium
CTCTACGCGGCTAACTACAACGGTGGCGGTCAACTCGTTGTCGCAGGTGAAATCGACGCTCTCGCCCAGCTTGCCGAAGAGCCTCCCGCAGGCGCTCGGGTTATCCCGTTGCAGGTCGCGGGCGCTTTCCACACGCCGTTTATGTCTTCGGCAGTCGAGACGCTTCGCACCGCCACCGAGTCGGTCAATAGCAACGACCCACGACCTGTGCTCTGGTCGAACCGCGACGGCTCACGCGTAACCGACGGTCGTGCCTTCATTGACCTCATGGTCGGCCAAGTCTCATCTCCTGTGCGTTGGGACCTCTGCATGGAATCCTTTTCGGCCGCCGGAGTGACCGGAATCATCGAGGTGGCTCCCGGCGGTGCGCTCGTTGGTCTTGCGAAACGCGCTCTGAAGGGCATCCCGACCGTTGCCATCAAGAGCCCCGACGACCTCTCGGCCGCCCGCGAACTCATCGATTCACTTAGCTAGGTCGCCCTCGCGATCGCTTGCCACAGTAAGGACACCGCATGACTCACATTCCTCTGAACGAGTCGCACGGCGCGGCCCACTCGCGCATCTATGCTCTCGGCGCAGCACGCGGTGACCTCGTCGTCACGAACGACGATCTGGCGGGTCCGATCGATTCCAGCGACGAATGGATTCGCCAGCGCACGGGCGTCATCACTCGTAAGCGCGCCTCAGCCGGAGTCACGGCAGCGGACCTCGCAACGGCCGCAGCCAAGGAAGCGATTGCAAAGGCAGGAATCGAGCCGAGTCAGATTGACGCCGTTCTGATTTCGACCATCAGCAACTCTGTTCAGACACCATCGATGGCGGCACTCGTTGCCGACCGCGTCGGCGCGAACCCGGCCGCGGCCTATGACATCTCAGCTGCCTGTGCAGGTTACACCTATGGCATCGCGCAGGCAGACGCATTCATTCGTAGCGGGCTCGCAACCTACGTGCTTGTCATCGGCGCTGAAAAGCTCAGTGAAATCGTCGAGCCGACCGACCGGACCATTTCGTTCTTACTCGGCGACGGTGCCGGTGCAGCCGTGGTTGGCCCAAGTGATTTCCCCGGTATCTCAAAGACGGTCTGGGGTTCAGACGGCTCGAAGTGGGATGCCGTCGGCATGAACCACTCCCTGCTGGAATACCGCGATGGTCACGGCGCTGTCGAATGGCCCACACTTCGCCAAGAAGGTCAAACGGTCTTCCGTTGGGCTGTATGGGAAATGGCCAAGATGGCACAAAAAGCACTCGACGATGCCGGTGTGACAAGTGACCAGCTCACGGCGTTCATCCCGCACCAGGCAAACATGCGCATCATCGACGAATTCGCAAAGCAGCTGAAGTTGCCTGAGAGCGTGCTCATCGCTCGGGACATCGAGACGACGGGCAACACGTCCGCTGCCTCTATTCCGTTGGCAACGCACCGCCTCCTCGAAGAACATCCCGAGGCGCGTGGCGGATTGGCCCTTCAAATTGGTTTTGGCGCCGGACTTGTCTTTGGTGCCCAGGTCGTCGTCCTTCCGTAAAACTACACTGTCGCGGGTTCCAACTCGCGTAAACTTGCATACGGTCAATCACCATCACAAGGAGAAGAAATGGCACTGTCCAACGACGAGGTTCTCGAAGGCCTTGCAGAACTCATCAACGACGAGACCGGTATCGCTACCGACACCGTTCAGCTCGACAAGTCGTTCACTGACGACCTTGACATCGACTCGATTTCGATGATGACCATCGTGGTCAACGCCGAAGAGAAGTTCGACGTGAAGATCCCCGACGACGAGGTCAAGAACCTCAAGACCGTCGGCGACGCGGTGTCGTTCATCACCGCCGCAGCAGCCTAAGTCTGCTCAATCTCATTGCGTGAGCGGGGCATCCACCTCTCAAGAAATTGACGTGATGCCCCGCTTATGCGAGAGGTCAACGGCACCTACGCCGTAATTTTCACTCAGGCAGCGTGACACCGAGAAGGACTCCCCATGGCAGCTAAGAAGATTGTCGTCACCGGTATTGGCACGACGTCCCCTCTCGCCGGCACTGCGCCCGAGACGTGGTCCAACCTTCTCGCAAAGAAGTCGGGAGCACGCCCATTGCTGCAGGACTGGGTTGCACAGCTTGAAATCCCCATCACTTTCGCGGCACAAGCCGCTGTTCCTGCAGCGGACATTCTTGAGCGCGTTGAGACGAAACGCCTCGACCCGTCGAGCCAGTTCGCATTGATCGCCGGTCGTGAGGCCTGGGCCGACGCAGGTAACCCCGAAGTGGACCCCGGACGCTTGGCCGTTGACTGGGCCACTGGCATCGGTGGCGTGTGGACTCTGCTCGACGCATGGGACGTACTGAAGGAAAAGGGTCCTCGTCGCGTTCTGCCGATGACCGTTCCCATGCTTATGCCGAACGGCCCTGCAGCTGCCGTAGGCATGGACCTGCACGCTCGTGCCGGCGTGCGCACGGTAGTGTCTGCGTGCGCGTCGAGCACTGAATCCATCGTGAATGCTTACGAGCATCTTCAGGCGGGCTACGCCGACGTCATCGTTGCCGGTGGCTCTGAG
>CAZYYL010000201.1:0-2541 GCA_964651425.1 uncultured Microbacteriaceae bacterium
CGCTGTTCGGCGAATCGGCCGGCGGCGGTTGTGTGACAACGCTAATGACCTCGCCGTACGCGAAGGGGCTCTTCCACAAAGCCATCGCGCAGAGCTCGCCCGTGACGAGCGTCTACGGCGTCGACCGGGCGAAGTCGATCGCCGACATGTATTTGAAAATCGTGGGCATAGACCCCGCCAATGCCAAAACTCAATTGCGATCGATGGATGCGCACGACCTCGCCGCCCCGACCCTCAAGCTACTCAACGAGGTAGCGACGAGCACGCCCGGCGCCGTCGCATTCGCGCCGGTCATCGATGGGGACATCGTTCCCGAGGCGCCGATTGACGTGTTCCGCGAGGGTCGCGAGATGCGCATCCCGCTCGTCATCGGCACGAACCACGACGAAACGTCTCTCTTCAAGCTCATGAAATCGCCATTGATGCCGATGCACGAATCAGCCATCGAGGAGATGTTCGACGATGTGCTTTCGCAGAAACCCGAACTCGCACATCTTGAAGGCGACATCACGGCCGCCTACCCCGACTACCCGAAACAAAAGGGCGCGATGGAGATTTCGCGCGACGCCGGGTTCCGCATGCCGTCGATTTGGGCGGCAGAGGCTCACTCCAGAGTGGCCCCGACGTGGATGTATCGCTTTGACCAGGCTCCGCCGCTCCTGCGCTTTCTGGGCATCGGCGCCAGTCACGCAGCGGAGCTGCCGTATGTGTTTGGCACGTTGCCCGACAAAGTTCGGGCGACGGACATTGGTTTTCGGTTTGGTGGATTGCGCGAAGCACACGCGGTGTCGCAGCGCATCCAAGCGCACTGGGCGGCGTTCGCGCAGACGGGCGACCCGGCGACCGAAGAACTGCCGTGGCCCCGTTACGACGAAGCCACTCGCACGACGCTGATCATTGACGGCACCGACCATATCGAAGACGACCCCGACGGTGGCGTTCGCAAAGCGTGGGGTGAAGAGCCAATCGGCATTCGCTAAATCGAAACCGGCCGGACGTCGAAAGTATTAGCGGAAGTTGACGAACTGAAGCGAGACACCGAAGTCGCCACCTTTGAGCATCGCCATCGTTGCCTGCAGGTCGTCACGGCTCTTTGAGCTCACGCGAACCTCGTCGCCCTGAATCTGCGCATGCACCGACTTGGGGCCCTCGTCGCGAATCGCCTTCGTGATTTTCTTCGCGGATTCCTGGTCGATGCCTTGCTTGAGGTTGGCCTCGATGCGGAATTCTTTGCCACTCGGGAATGGTTCGCCTGCATCCAGACTGCGCAGAGAAATACCGCGCTTGATGAGTTTCGCCTCGAACACCTCGAGAACGGCTTTCACGCGCTCTTCGGCGCTGGCCTTCATGAGAATCTTTTCGCCGCTCCACTCGATGGAAGCGCCGACGCCCTTGAAGTCGTAGCGGGTTTCGATCTCTTTGGCCGCCTGATTGAGGGCGTTATCCGCCTCCATTTTGTCGACCTTGCTCACAACATCAAACGAAGAATCTGCCATGTGGACAGAATAGAGGGTCATGACTTCTCGCCGTGTTCGACAACGCCGAGCCCTCGCACTCGGCGTAGGGCTTGTCGTCTTGGTTGCCATCATTGTGTCGTGCGCGACCGGCATGGGTGGCTCCCTCTCTGGGGAACCGTTTCCCCAGGCCGCCGGTACGCCACGGTGGGCTGCGGGGGCGGACGCGCAGAATGCGACCACGTTGCCTCTCGCAACACTCGCAGATGCGGGCTGGGTGACGAGCACCGCGCAGAAGACAGGAATCCCCGAGCGCGCGCTCGCCGCTTACGCGGGTGGGGCGCTGCGGCTCTCGGCCACGAGCCCCGAGTGCGGAATCACGTGGAATACGCTCGCCGGCATTGGATGGGTCGAGTCGCACCACGGCACAATTTTTGATGGCTTTATTAAGCCCGACGGCTCAATGAGCGAACCCGTCTACGGCATCACGCTTGACGGTGACAATGGCACCATCGCAATGCCCGATTTCGACGACGGCAACTTCGACCTTGACCCGAATGCCGACCGTGCCGTGGGCCCGATGCAGATTATTCCGCCGACGTGGGCCGCGTGGCATGACGATGGAAATCGCGATGGACTCGAAGACGGGCAGAACATCGACGACAGTGTTCTCGTTTCGGCTGGCTACCTCTGCTACAACTCCGACACGATGACCAACCGCGCGGGTTGGAATGCGTCAATTCGCTCCTACAACGACGTGCCGATTTATGCGGTGGATGTCGCGGCGAAGGCCGATGAGTATGCGCGCGCGACCTCGTGCGCGATTTTCTGTTGAGCACTTTCGCCGGGTAGTCTTTTATGCGCGCAGTTGTCCTTTGGATTCCTCAGGGTGGTTGTGCAACTGGCGAGTTACCCAAGCGGCCAAAGGGATCTGACTGTAAATCAGACTGCTCTGCATTCGGGGGTTCGAATCCCTCACTCGCCACCAACAAAAACACGCCCCATTCCGGGGCGTTTTTTGTTGGTGTCTATATATGTGTGGGATTCGGGAGGCTGCAGCATCCGGTGAATGCTGCAGGGGAGCAGG
>CAZYYL010000202.1:0-2540 GCA_964651425.1 uncultured Microbacteriaceae bacterium
TAGTTACCGCCACCGCTCCAACCGCGGAATCTGGTTTCGCGCCAACCAGCGCATTACCGGGCCACTGCCGTTTTCGATAAGCGCGCGGTCGACGATGGCGATCATCTCGGGCAATGTGCAATTCGCGCCAATGAACGCGCCGTTCTCGTAACAGAGCGAGCACCATTTCGCCGAACGCGAGCCGTCGGCCTCAGTGCCACGACAGTCACCCGCCTTCTTGGTGAGCAGGGGCATCCCGCAACTCTGACACTGCTTGGCCATACAAATACCGCCGTCAGCTACTTTGACTTACTAGGACGGCCGGCAGCTCGGCGACGAAGAACCGCCGCCGCAACAAACGCCACCACAGCAAGCCCCACCACGACGGCCGCAACCGTGAGCCAGTCCGACGTGCAGAAGCTCACACCGTTGGAGCTGAATGTTATTTCACGCATGACTCGACTCTAGTTTGCGGGCGAACCTCGCGCTCACTCTCGGGCTGACCGCGCTTGACGTCATCGGCGCTGCACGCCGACGATCGCGACGTACGCCGCGACCACCACAGCGAACCCGGCCGAGATCAACAGCGGCACGGTACCGATTCCGGCCCCGAGACCCCACAAGACCCCGGCCCACATCCCGGCGACGAGAACACCGTAGCCGGCGAAACCCTGCAGGCGCGCCTGGGCGACGAGCTGCATTTTCTCGGGCGCCAACTTCGCCGCCCACGACTTGCCGACGGTGTCGTTCGCGGCGGCGAACATCCCGTATACAATCACCATCAGGAATGACAGGGTGACATCGTGCGTCAGCGCGAGACCGCCATACGCGATGGCGAAACAGACCAGCCCGACCGCATAGATGTGCGCGGGGTGGAGACGGTCGGTGAGGTAGCCGGCCGGAAAACTGAGCAACGCATACGAGACGTTGAAGACGAGGTAGGCGCCGACGACTGCCGCGGGGGTCCAGCCCTCCTGCGTGAGGTGCAGCAAGAGCAGCGCATCAGGAAAGTTGACCATCGCAAAAATGCTGAGCACCAGGATGAGCCGCTCCAACTGCCGCGGAAGTCGCCCACCAAACCGCTGCCTCTTGGGAACAACCTCGAGCGCGGGCACGTGCATCGGGTCGAGTTGCGCCTCGGCGATGTCCTCGCGCAGCGCGGCCTTCCGCGCTTGCCATTCGCTCTTGGCCTCGGTGGCCGACTCCGCTTTTCGGCGACGCGCTTCGGGGTCACGCACGATGAGCACGAGCGCCGCCGACAAAACGGCCGGGATGAGCGCCAACCAGAGCACGGTGCGCACGTCGTCATCGAAGACCGCCAAGAGCAGCAGGGCGAGAGTGGGTCCGATGACGGCGCCGAGCGTATCCGCTGTGCGATGAAAACCGATGACCTTGCCCCGATCGCGCTTGTCGCTGCCGACAAACAGAATCGCGTCGCGTGGCGCCGAGCGGATGCCCTTGCCGAGCCGATCGACCACACGACCGATGAGCACCACGGGCCAGATCGCGGCCAACGCGATGATCAGCTTGCCGAGTGCAGCGGCCGAGTAGCCGAGAAAGACCATGACCTTGCGCGGCATGTATTTGTTGAGGTGGGCGCTGGCGAGTTTCATCGTGGCGGCCGCACCTTCGGCGAGCGATTCGATCATGCCAACGACCACGGCGGGTGCGCCGAGAATCGTGTTGAGCAAGACCGGTAGCAACGGATACAGCATCTCGCTCGCCGCGTCTTGCAAGAGGGATACCCAACTCAAGGTCCACACGTTGCGAGTGAGCCAGCGCGGGCGACGCTTCAGGGCCGCGCGTTCGAGTTCGTCGAGCGGAGTGTTCTCGGGCGAATCGTCGTGGTGGCTCACGGGTCAAGCCTAGGTTGCCGATTATGCCGAATCGACGCGTGCGCTCGGCTACCCTGAACAGATGACGAAGACGTCGATGCGCCCGACCAAAGCTCCGCGCAAACCGGACCGCAGAACCGCCCTCACCCCACGCGCCGCTTTCGTCGAAAAGTGGGAAAACGTCACCCTCTGGCCGCTCATTGTGCTCGGCGGCGCATTCCTCGCCCTCTACGCCTACCCGATCATCTGGCCCGACCTTCCGCCACAAGAAATCGTCGACATCGACATCGTCATGGACGTGATCTGGGGCATCTTCGTCGTCGACTTTCTCGTGCGTTTCGCAGTGGTTGAAACGAAGCGGATGTTCCTGCGCGACCACATCATCGACATCGTGGCACTCGCCCTCCCGTTCGCTCGTCCACTGCAGGCCGTACGTGCGATCGGCGTTGCCACACTCGCGTTGCGCAAGTTCGGCGCGAAGATCCGCCATCGCGTGCTCGTCTTTGTCGGAACGCTTGCCGTGTTTGTGTGGTTCATCGCTGGACTCGCCATCACGCAGATTGAACGCGGATTGCCGGGCGCGAACATCCTCACGGTCAGTGATGGCTGGTGGTGGTCGTTCATGACGATGGCGACCGTCGGGTTCGGTGACCGCTTCCCGGTGAGCGATCAGGGTCGCATGGTCGGTGCCGTGCTCGTGATGTCGGGTCTCGCCCTGCTCGGAAC
>CAZYYL010000203.1:0-2536 GCA_964651425.1 uncultured Microbacteriaceae bacterium
GCGCCCACTTCTTGCGCCACTCGAACGGGAGCCCGCAGGTCACGCAGATTTTCGGCGGGTGTCCGTTCTTCGTTTTTGCGGTGCGGGGCATGTCGACAGGCTAGCGAAGCCGCCACGGATTGATGGCATGGATGAGCGGCACAATCGATGCGCCGAGCAAGACCCAGCCGAGCACGTCGTCGGTCGGGCGAACGAGAATCCCCCCGACGAGCAACCCGACAAAGAGGAGCGCCGAGGTTGCGCGCCGAATCGACGTGTCGAGCGCACGCGTGCGCTGCTCGAGCTCCGGGTTGCGCACGGTGAGCTCGCCCCGATCGATGCGTGTGGTGAGCGCATCCAGACGCTGGGGCAATCGAGCGAGGGCCGAGGCGATCGCGACCGCCTCACGACCGAGGCTTCGCACAGTGCTCGTCGCTCCCCCGTTCAGCAGAGTGCGCGCGAAGGGATCAATTGCGTCCCACATGTTGAAGTCACGATTGAGCGCGGAGGTCACGCCCGAGATGAGCGACACCGTGCGGATGAGCAACAGGTAGCTTTCGGGCAGCTGGAAGGGAAGCGTGCGCACGAGCTCACTAAACTGCATCGCAAACGCAGCAAGTTCGCGTGGATCGGTTTGTGTGAGCTCGGCCACACCCATCCCGCCGAATCGGTCGAAGAGTGCAGTCACTGCGCGTTCAAGTTCAACGGTGTCGGCCGACGGCAGGAGCACGCCAAGGCGTTTTGTGGCGAGCACCCACGCGCGGGCATCCCTCGCGACCACCGCAAAGATGAATTGCTGCAGGCCATCGCGAAGCTCGGTCGGAATCTCGCCCATCATGCCGAAATCGATGTACGTAAGGGTGAAGTCGCCTGACATGCCCTGGTCCAAGGCGGGCGCAATAGGCGTCACGAAGATGTTGCCGGGATGCGGGTCGGCGTGAAAGAAGCCCGCCACGAAAACCTGCTGGAACGTTGCGCGTGCTAGTTCCGCCGCCACCGCGTTCGGGTCGATGCCCGCCTTCAGGAGGGCGTCGACGTCACTGATCTTGATTGCCGTGACGTCGCTGAGCGTGAGCACCCGTCGCGCACTGCGTTCCCACACAACATCGGGCGTGGCAATTCGCCGGTCGTCGTCGAAAATGGCGGCGAATCTCTCGACGTTCACCGCTTCATTGACGTAGTCGATTTCTTCGAGGCTCGTCGTGGCGAATTCCTCGACCAGCGCGGGGGCATCGGCGCGACGGTTAACAAGTTTGACGCGTGAGAGCCATCGCCCAACTCGACGCAATGCTTCGAGGTCAACCTCGACAATCCCTTCAATGCCGGGGCGAAGCACTTTCACCACGACGTCGCTGAGACCGAGCTCGCTCGCGAGCCCAGGCGAAAGTCGAGCCCTGTGCGCTTGCCCGAGTGACGCGGCCGCAATCGGCATGGTGTCGAACCATTCGAACGCAACGTCAATCGGAAGGCCGAGTTCTCGCTCAACCTGCGCGACGATACTGTCGATCGGCTCCGGCGCGACTTCGTCTTGCAACCCCTCGAGCTCGCGCGTGATCTCGACGGGGAGAACATCCAGTCGCGAAGACAGGAACTGCCCGACCTTGATCATCAATCCACCAAGATCGGCGGCCAAGACATGAAATCGTCGTGCGAGTTTTTGAATGCGACGGATGCGCCCGCGCGCGGCCAACTTGCGAAGCCCGAACTGTGGCAAGACAAGTTCGAACCACCACGACTGCGCGAGAGCAAGTGACGCGAATCGCGTAATGCGTCGATAACGCGCACGCAATACGCGATCGTTCCGCGGGTTGGAAGTGCTTTCCGGGTGCGCGACAGGCTCGGGCGGCACCTGCCTAGTCCTCGGCGAGGATCGCGTAGAGCTTGCGGCGCGTCTCGTCGAGCAGAGCGGCCGCGCGTTCCTTCTGTTCGCGCGTGCCCGACTGGGCGACTTGGGCCGTAGCCTGGGCGAGTTTCGCTCCGGCTTTCGGCACGGCGGAGTTGGCATCATCCCAGCGCGGGAGCTTCCAGTCGCCCATCATTTTTCGGGATGAGGTGCCAGACTTCGGCGCAGCTTCTGTCGCGTCAACGCTTTCTGCAGCCTCGCGGCCAGCATTCGTGAGAGAGTAAACCGTGCGCTCGCCCTGTACTTTGGCGGAAAGCAGGCCCTCGTCGGTGAGCTGTGCAAGCAGCGGATACACGTGGCGGGCAGCGGGCATCCACTCACCGTCATTCGCCGCGTTGATTGCCTGCATGATTTGGTGCCCGTTCTTAGGCTCGTCGGCAAGGGCGGCAAGGATGCTCGCGCGCAGGTCGTGGCTCGATTCGCCCGAGGCGATGTTGCTCGCCCATCGACCGAGGTCGCTCGAGGCGACGGCGTTGCGAAGACTCTCGAGAGCGTCGCGGATGTCTGAACTGAGTGCAGATGTGGTTCGCATGTGCTCACCATACGCCTGCGGTCTGGGCGGCGGTTGTGCGCACGGGCCGCGTTCGCTCTACGCCTTTTTTACGACGCTCGACTTAAGCTGCATCTGACCGATGCCATCGACCTTGCAGTCGA
>CAZYYL010000204.1:0-2524 GCA_964651425.1 uncultured Microbacteriaceae bacterium
TTCTCAACCCGTTCCGCATAACGCGAACCACATCTTCGGCCGTCACCTGCGGCCAACTGCGCCTCGGCGACTTGAAAGAAAAGAGCCCCCATGCTTACTGCACTCCTTCCCGCAACCGGTCAGAGCCAGGCAACGCTTGTTGCCATCGGCGTCGTGGGCGGCCTGCTCGTTGTCGCCGGTATCGCCGCGATGATTGGCGTTCGCGTGTCGAAGAACAAGAACTCGGCGTCGAAGACGTTCACGGCTGACGCAAAGCAGGCTGGCGCCGATGCTGCCGCAGATGAGGCTGTCGCCGAGACGCCCGCCGCCAAGAAAGCTCCGGCCAAGAAACCAGCCGCGAAGAAGCCTGCTGCCAAGAAGCCGGCAAAGTCGACCGACGACTCGAAGTAGTTCGCCCGCATCGTGCGCATTCCGTTTTCGTTCGAGGTCTATCCCGCGCGCCGCGATGATCTCGTCGATGCGGTTCATGCGACCGTGCAGAAACTGGCTGAGGTTGGCCCCGACTTCATCGCCGTGACGTATGGCGCGGGTGGGTCATCCCGCGATCGAAGCCTCGACCTCGTTCGCTACATCCTGACGGAGACGACGGTTCCGCCCATGGCGCACCTCACATGCGTCGGGTCGAGCGCGGAAGAAGCGAACCGCCTGGTACGCGAGTTTCTCGACGCGGGCATCCGTCAGTTTTTGGCCATCCGTGGAGATGCGCCCGAAGACGCAGCCGAAGGCGAGGATTACCTCGGCGACCTGCGCAGCGCGACTGAACTCGTTCAGCTCATCGACCGAGTTCAGGCCGAACGCGAGCCCTACACCGAAGTGGACGAGCCTCAGTGGGGTGGCGGCGCTGTTCGGCTGAGTCAGCGTCGCGAGCCGGTGCGCATCGGTGTTGCTGCTTTTCCGAACGGTCATCCGCAATCGCGCAATCGCGCGCAAGACATCGACGTGTTGTTGGCCAAGCAGGCCCAGGGTGCGAACCTGGCTATTACGCAGTTGTTCTTCGGCGCCGACGACTACTTATCGTTCATGGCGGATGCGCGCGCAGCCGGCGTCGAATTCCCCGTGATCCCCGGCATCATGCCCGTCACGAGTCTTGGCCGGCTAACGCGCATCGTCGAGTTGACCGACGAACCCATGCCTGCAGAGTTGTTCGAGCGATTGTCGGTGGCAGCGGATGCGTCCGCGCAGTACGAGATCGGAATCCAACACGCGACCGACCTTGCACGCGCGGTGCTTGCGGGTGGCGCGCCGGGCATCCACTTATATGCGTTCAATCAGCACGAGCCCGCGCTCGATGTATTGCGGCGACTCGGGGCGATTTCTGCCTGACATACAGGTACTAGAGCCGGCATTGAAACCGGCATTGAAGCGGGCCATTGTCACCGAAAAGAAAAGCGCCCCGGGGCTGTGTTCAGTCCCGGGGCACTTGCTTTATGAAGGGGTTAGCCGGCTGAAGAGGACCGGCAAAAAGTAGGTTATTCCGGAGCGCTTTGCGCGTCCACCCGAACCAATCGAAAACCCCGTACTTCTAAGAAAACTCTCAGGTTTGCCACAGCGAGCATTTTTCCAGAGTCGAGGCTACGTTCAGCGCACCGAACGCAGAACGGCAACGACCTTGCCCTGAATCTCGGCATGGTCACCCAGGATGGGCTCGTAGGCCGAGTTTCGGGGGAGCAGCCACGTGTGGCCATCCCGCTGCTTGAAAACCTTGACGGTCGCTTCGCCATCGAGCATCGCGGAGACGATGTCGCCGTTCTCGGCCGTCTTCTGCGCTCGCACCACAACGAAGTCGCCATCACAGATCGCGGCCTCGACCATCGAGTCACCGTGCACCTCGAGCATGAACAGGTCACCCTTGCCGACGAGCTGCTGGGGGAGCGCCATCGTGTCATCGATGTTCTGCTCGGCCGTGATTGGAACACCCGCGGCGATGCGCCCAACGAGAGGCACCATCGTGACCTCAGGTCCGAGGTCGATACGTGACGTTGTGAGAGTGGATGCGCCACCGCTGAACGGCGTGCCATCGGGGTTCAGCACCACTTCGATCGTGCGCGCAAGTTTCGGGTCTCGCTTGATGTAGCCGAAGATTTCGAGCTGGTTGAACTGGTGCGAGACGCTGCTCAGCGAAGAGAGGCCGACAGCTGTGCCGACCTGCTGCATCGTCGGTGCGTATCCGTTCTCGTCAATGAAGGCGACGATCGCGGTCAGCATCTCGGCCTGTTTCGCGCTGAGTTTCTGGGGTGCCGCACCGTTGTCGGTGGTGGCTGTTTCACTCGTAGACATGTCGAAAGAGTATTCGAAAAACCCGCAGGAATCAAACACATCTTCGACTGTGTTGGCACAAATTTCAGAATTTCGTCGACGCAGACTTGACAGCGAAGCATTATCGAAGATATCTTCGAAACAAATCTTCGTGTCGGGCACACCCGGCCGAGTGCCCGACACAGGAATCAGCACCACCCCCACCACCCACAGCGCGCCGCACCCCCCCCCGATAGCACTGTCGGGGGGTCACAGAAAAGTTAGTCGC
>CAZYYL010000205.1:0-2506 GCA_964651425.1 uncultured Microbacteriaceae bacterium
GTGGCCGACGTCACGTCGAGCCCGAGCTCGTTCATTTATTGGCGCACCTTCGGTGACGAGCCCACGTCGGCGGCGGAACGTGTCTCGGCCGCGGTGGGTGCTGAGAGTTTGAAGGTCGGGAGTACCCTCAAACATTTCCCGGGCCACGGGCGTTCGGGCGCAGACTCGCACTCGGGCATCCCGACCACTGATGTTTCTTTTGCCGAGTGGCGGGCCACGGATGCCCTTCCGTTTGAAGCCGGCATCGCCGCGGGTGCCCAAGCCGTGATGTTCGGTCACCTTTCTTACAGTGCGGTCGACCCTGTGCCGGCGAGCCTTTCTGGCGTGTGGCACGACGCACTGCGTGACGACCTCGGCTTCGAGGGCCTCGCCGTGACAGACGACATGTTGATGCTTCAAGACTCGGGGGTCGCCGACCTTACCGATCCGTATTCGAACGCCGTCGCTGCGGTCAACGCGGGCAACGACCTTTTGCTCTACGTGATGCCGACTGACCCAAGCACCGTCGGTATCGACGTGACCACTCTGGTAAGTGCAATCGTCACAAACGTCGATCAGGCGCGCATCGACGATGCTGCCCTTCGGGTCTTGCTGTTCCGTCGTGCTTTAGCTGCGGATGCGCTGACCTGGGTTCCACCGTGCGACACCTCGTGTCTCGCCAGCGCGGTGGGAACGGGCATCCGAGGGTTTGACCCATCCCGTCTGACGCTCATTTCCGCTCAGCAATAACTGGGGTCAAGAAACTATTCGTCATCTGGGAATGATGATGCCCAGGACCGGTTACGACTCAGGTGCGTCTCGCACGCGCGCGACCTGTGAGTTGCGCATCCACACAAATGAAGCTTCGAAAGGCCCCTCATGTCAGTAACTGCAGAACAGATTCCCGGATACAAGGTCGGCACCTGGAACGTCGACCCCTCGCACTCGTCGGTGTCGTTCAGCGTTCGCCACCTCATGATCAGCAAGGTCAAGGGCACGTTCGATTCGTTCAGCGCCACGTTCGTCACGGGCGAGAACCCGCTCGACACGAAGGTGACCGCCGATGCCGAGGTCATCTCGATCAACACGAACGACGAGAACCGCGACGGCCACCTGCGCACGAACGACTTCTTCGACGCAGAGAAGTTCCCGCACATTACGTTCGAGTCGACCGGCGTCAAGGTCAAGGATGTCGCCGAGGGCGAGTACGTCGTCACCGGCAACCTCACCATCAAGGGCATCACCAAGTCGGTTGACTTCGACTTCGAATTCGGTGGCTTTGGTACCGACCCCTACGGCAACTACAAGGCAGCTGCCACGGCAACCGCCACGATCGACCGCACGGAGTTTGACCTCACTTGGAACGCAGCTCTCGAGACCGGTGGCGTGCTCGTCGGCGAGAAGGTCACCATCACTCTCGACTTCCAGGCTGCACTCGCTGCCTAGTCGTTCGCGATAACCCGTCGAAGCGGGCGATTGATTTCCTTTGCGGGAATTAGTCGCCCGCTTCTCCCATTATTTCGAGACGAATTCGACGGATGCTCTCGAGCAGGAACCCCACGAGAATCCAGTTCGACGCCGCCGGAGCCTTCATCACGATGGGCGAGGTGAGTGCGGGCATGTCGTGAGTCGGGGGATGGGGTACGTCGAAGGCGGGGAGTCCGGCATCCCGAACCAGCAGTCTCAGGTCGTGCGAGGCACGTGCGAGTTCCTCGGCAATCTGGCGAATCGCGGGTTCCTTCGTGAGGCTCGGGTCGTAGTTGTCACGAACCGAGCGGGCCATGCTGGCGGTGCGAGTCACCAGCACGCCGATGCGATCGAGCAGCGCTTCTTGCGCATCCACGATGTGTTGCTTCTTGCCACGCCACATATTGAACAGCATCGTCTCGCGAGCTTTGTTGACGGTATCGCGTGCGGTGTTGAGTTCGGTGCGCAGGCTCAGTGCGCGCTGGAAGATGTTCTCAAGTACTTCGTGTGACGAGTCGCGGGTGAGCACCGCACCGAGGTCGTCGAGGATTGACGCAACGTTGGAGCCGACTTGGGCGACGGCCTGCGTCGATGGCCCGAGTTCGACTGTCGGCACGATTGCGGCGGTCACACCAAAGCCAATCAGCGCGCCGATGACCGTCTCGATGATTCGCTCGGCCGAGTATTGCGGAGTCGCTGCGCCGATGGCGATGACGAGCATCGCGCTAATTGCGATCTGGTTCGCTGTGCCGGGTGTGAATTTGAATACCCAGCCGAGGATGATCGCCACGATGATTGCGAGCAACACGAGCCACGGTTGCGCACCAAAAATCAGACTCGCGCCGAGCGCAATGGCGACGCCGAGCACGGTGCCGGTCGAGCGCTCGAGTGCTTTTCCGATGGACTGGTTGACGCTCGGCTGCACGACGATGATCGCGGCGATTACGGCGAAGATGGGCGCGCGGTCGGGGTAGAGAAGTCCGGCGGCGAACCAGGCGAGGAGCGCGGCGATGATCGACTTCGTCACCTGCATCACGGGCAGGCGCTTCTTGGACTGCAC
>CAZYYL010000206.1:0-2502 GCA_964651425.1 uncultured Microbacteriaceae bacterium
GCATTTGAGCAGTCGACCGTCATCGGTCTTGAATTGCCGAACGGCACGACGTCGTTGAACCCGGCGCCGACCACGAAGATCGCCGAGGGCGCCAAGCTCATCGTGATCGCCGAAGACGACAGCGCCATCGCTTACTCGGGTGTTGCCAACACGAAGCCGCTTGTCGGCGGTAAGTCGTCGGCCAAGGCGAAGGCGCACCACCTTCTGGTTATTGGCTGGTCGTCGATGGGTCACGCTGTGCTCTCGAACCTCGCCGACTACCTGCCCGCAGGTTCCTCGATCGACATCGTCGCGCGCAAGGAGCTCGTTGCTCCTGAGGAGCTCAAGAACATCAAGTTCGGCAAGGTCACGCCGTCGATTGCATTCGTATCAGGTCGCATTGAAGAGGTCGTTGCCGTTGCCGAAAAGCACGACTACGACGAGATCATCGTTTTGGGCTACCGCTCCAAGATGAGCACTACGGATGCCGATGCCCAGACTCTGCTCACGATGCTCCAGATGAAGCACATCTTCGAAGACCACTCGAACAAGGCCAAGCCCGCTCGTATCGTCGCGGAAATCCTCAACTCGGGACTCCTTCCGCTCGCTCGTGCGGCCGCATCGGACGACCTCGTCGTTAGCGACGTGCTTTCGGCACTGCTCATCTCGCAGCTGAGCCAGAACCCGCGCATCGCTCCGGTCATCACCGATCTGTTCGACGCCGACGGTGCTGCGATTCACTTGGTTCCTGTTGAGGAGTTTGCTGCCGCGGGTAAGTCGGTCACGTTCGGCGAGCTCGTTGCAACGGGGCGCGCCATCAAGGCCAGCGTCATCGGTTACCGTTCGGTTGCCGGTGCGACGACCAACGAGGGAACCGGCGTTGTGCTGAACCCCGACAAGTCGGCCACGTTCACCGCTCGCGCGGGTGACGCGGTTGTGGTCATCCGCAACAGCTAGTCCTGCTCGGGTTGACGAGTACAGTCTTTGACGTGCTTACCAACCTGTTCATCAACGGAACTTCTCGTTCCACAACCGAAGCACTGACTGTCTTCAATCCCGCTCGGCCTTCCGAGATTGTGGGTTCGGCGGCCAGTGCTTCGGTCGTTGATGTGGAGGATGCGATTACGGCGGCACGTGATGCCTGGGGGTCGTGGTCTACACGCACGCCGGCTGAGCGAGCCGAGTTGATGACGGCCGCCATCAATGGGCTTGCCGAGACGCGCGACGCGGACGCCGTCATCCTCGCTCGTGAAGTGGGCAAGATTGTGCATGAAGCGTGGGTCGACTTGCTGGTTTTCGAATTGCGTTGGAACCTCGCACTCTCGCTGGTTGGCGAAGTGGATGCGCGGCACGTGCTGCCCCCGGCCCCCGGCATCCCCGTCGAAACGACCGTCGAGCACCAGTCGCTCGGTGTCGTGACGATTATCGTTCCGTTCAACTGGCCGGCTGCGATTCTTGGAGCGTCTTTGCCGCACGCGCTCTTGGCGGGCAACACGGTCATCGTCAAGCCGCCACCCACGGCACCGCTGGCGCTGACGGCAATGCTGAGCCGCGTCGCCGAGCGCCTACCCATGGGCGTGCTGAACGTAATTACGGGCGAGAATGACAACGTCTCGGCGCTGGTTTCTCACGATGACATCGCCGAGGTGTGTTTCACGGGAAGCGTTACCGGTGGCAAGAACGTGATGACGCTGGCGGCTCCGTCGCTCACGCGCGTCACGCTCGAACTTGGCGGAAACGACCCAGCGATCTTTCTGGGCGATGCGATTCTCGACGACGACCATTTCGATCGATTGTTCGCGGCCGTTTTCGACACAACTGGCCAGATCTGCATGAATGTGAAGCGCATTTATGTGCATTCGTCACGGCGGGATGAGCTCGTCGCTGGGCTCTCTGCGCGTCTTCAGAACGTGGTGCTCGGTGACCCGCTCGAGCCCGCCACGACGATGGGCCCCGTGCATACGGCTCGTCACAAAGAGTTTGTTGAGACGCTCGTGGCTGAGGCGCGGGATGCGGGTGCCGACGTGCGCGAATTCGGTGCGTTGCCCGACCCCGACTCTGACGCCGTACTGGCAGCAGGCCACTTCGTGCGACCCGCGCTCGTGATTGACCCCGATCCCGGGTCGCGTCTGGTGACCGAGGAGCAGTTTGGTCCGGTCACCCCGATTCTTACTTTTCACGATGAAGCGCAAGCGATTGCCGCGGCGAACGACACATGGGCCGGGCTCGGCGCCTCTGTCTGGAGTGCTAACTCGACCGCTGCCTCGCGAGTGGCGTCACAACTGCAGGCCGGTTACGTGTGGATCAACGATCACGGCGCAACACGACTCGACCTTCGAGCACCGTTCGGGGGCATGAAGCAGTCGGGATTTGGGCGCGAGCAGGGGATTGCGGGCGTGCGTGCTTTCCAGGACACGCGCGCCGTCGCGCGGATGGCCGACTAAGAACTTGGCTGTCTAGAGCACGCCACGCACGGCCGCGATGACCATTGTGATGAGCGGCGCCGCAATCAGCGCGGGCAAC
>CAZYYL010000207.1:0-2490 GCA_964651425.1 uncultured Microbacteriaceae bacterium
AGCCGATTGGATGATCAGCCACGCGCTCTGGCGTGATAGCCGAGCTCCGCGCGGCCCGAGAAAAAGGGCAGGTGTCGAGGCACCCCGCGCCGAGAAGACAGGGCGCACGCGCACGAGGTACGCGTCGAGCGCGGCTTGGGCGAATGACCCGACGGGAACGAGCCGTTGCTTGTTTCCCTTGCCGCGCACCCGAACCATGCCATCGGCATTGGTGATGTCGTCGACGTTGAGAGACACGATCTCGGTGATGCGTGCACCAGTTGCGTAGAGCAGTTCGAGCAGTGCACGGTCGCGCAGACTGACGTCGTCGTCGCCGGCGCATGCGTCGAGAAGAGCCTCGACCTCTGTGATGCTCAACGCTTTGGGCAGTCGCTTCGGCAGTTTGGGCGGGGCGAGCCCGGCGGTTGGGTCGGAAGTCGCGATGCCCTCGTCAACGATAAAACGATGAAACCCGCGGATGCTCGACAGCACGCGCGCCTGACTCGACGCGGTCAGCGGAGATTCGGCGCGCTCGTGCAAGTGGCGCACGTATTCGCGCACGCGGTCTTCGGTGACATCGCCGGCTGTGGTGTAGTCGCTGGCGCCCGCGCCGACTCCTGCGCCAAGCCACTCGACATAACCCGTGAGATCGCGGCGATACGCGGCCACGGTGTTCGTCGACAATCCCCGTTCGATCGACACATGGCGCAGGTACGCGTCGAGTGCCTGCTCAATTTTCACGAGCGGGTCGAGTCTCGCCACTCGAGTTGTGGCCACGGCGCATCACCGGGTCGAAGCGTCGACCAGCCACGTTCGCGCGACGCGTGCGCGGTGAGCACCGCGACGTGGAAAATCGAGTTCGCGACGCGACCGGCGAGCACCGCATCCATCGCATCATCGAGTGATACCCAACGAAGAACCATGTCCGCTTCTTCGCCGGTTCGCTCGAACTCATGCACCGCAGTGGTGAGCCCGCGAGCAATGAATATGCGAATCACTTCATCAACACCGCCGGGAGACGTGCAGTAGTCAGTGAGCACATGCCATTCGGCCGCCGCGAGGTCGACCTCTTCGGCAAGCTCGCGCTGAGCCGATGAAAGTGGATGTTCACCCGCCAGATCGAGCAGACCCGCGGGCAACTCCCACTCGCGCAAGCGCACGGGGTGACGGTACTGCTGAATCGCGATGAAACGTTCTTGATCGTCGAATGCCATCACGGCAACGGCACCCGGGTGACGCACGAAGTCACGCGAGAGTTCATCGTTGTTATATCGAAATCGTTCGGTCAGCACATCCCAAACGTGCCCCGCGAATGACACTTCGCGCGACACGACGTCGACGTCGAAACGCTCGTCAGACAATGGCCCGTCAAAGTGCGGGCCGTCGACCAGCGGACCGTCCGTCATGCCTACGCCTCGTCGATGTCGAAGAGTCGGCTTGCCTTCTGGCGATCGAGCGACGCGGCAACGAGTCCGGCAAACAACGGGTGTGCGCGATTCGGACGCGATCGCAGTTCGGGATGCGCTTGAGTGGCAATGTAGAACGGATGCACATCCCGCGGCAATTCAACGAACTCGACAAGCTTCAGTTCAGGCGAGACACCCGAAAACGACATGCCCGCAGCGGCAATTTGATCGCGGTAGGTGTTGTTCACTTCATACCGGTGACGGTGCCGTTCTTGGATAAGCTCCGAACCGTACAGCTCGGCAGCGAGGCTACCCTTCGTCAACGCGGCGTCGTAGAGACCGAGTCGCATCGTGCCACCCATGTCACCCGATTCGATGATGTCGACCTGTTCGGCCATCGTCGCGATGACCGGCACGGGCGTGTCGGGGTCGAACTCAGTCGAGGATGCACCATCTAGACCGACAACGTTGCGCGCGTACTCAATCACCATGCACTGAAGTCCGAGGCAGAGTCCCAGAACGGGGATCTGGTTCTCGCGTGCAAATTTCAATGCTCCGAGCTTGCCTTCAATGCCCCGGATGCCGAAACCGCCCGGCACGCAAATGCCATCAAGTTCGGCAAGGTTCTTCGACGCGCCCTCCGTTGTCTCGCACTCATCCGAAGGAATCCAGCGGATGTTCACCTTCGTGCGATGCTCGAAGCCGCCGGCGCGCAGGGCTTCGGTGACCGAGAGGTAGGCGTCGGGAAGGTCTATGTACTTTCCGACGAGACCGATTGTGACTTCGTGTGCCGGTTCGTGCACCGCTGTCAGCAACTTCGCCCAGCCCGACCAGTCCACCTGACCGGCGTCGAGTCCGAGCGCGTCCACAATGTACGTGTCGAGCCCCTGCGTGTGCAGCATGGTCGGGATGTCATAGATGCTCGGCACGTCGACCGCGTTAACGACGGCGTCTTCGTCAACGTCACACATCAACGCAATCTTGCGCTTGTTGCTGTCCGTCACCCGGAGGTCACTGCTCAGCACGAGCGCATCCGGATGAATACCGATCTAGCGCAGTGCCGCAACAGAATGCTGAGTCGGCTTGGTCTTCTGCTCGCCCGATG
>CAZYYL010000208.1:0-2482 GCA_964651425.1 uncultured Microbacteriaceae bacterium
GCGCGGAATTCTTCGTCGCGATGGTTTTCGCTGTGCGTACTGTGGCGCGTCGGCAACCACCATCGATCACGTGGTGCCGCGCTCACGGGGCGGGCAAGACTCCTGGGAAAACCTCGTCGCATGTTGCTTCAAGTGCAATAACAAGAAGAGCGATCGCCTGTTGCGCGAACTTGGCTGGAAACTGTCGATGACCCCACGCATGCCGAGCGGGCCAGCCTGGTTTGCGATGGGTCTTGAGCGACGGATGGCCGACTGGGATGACTTTCTCGTCGCTGCGTAGCGCGAAGACCCCTCAGCCGGACTAGGCCCGTCGCCCGCTCCGGCTCGACCAACGGCCGTGTGCGAAGTCGACGACGATGGGCAGCCCGAAACATTCGGTGAGGTTGGTCGACGTAAGCACCTCAGCGGCCGGGCCTCGCGCGATGATCTTGCCACCGCTCATCAGGGCGGCATGAGTCGTGGTGGTCGGTAGCTCTTCTAGATGATGCGTGATCATCACACTCGTGAGCATCGGATTGCGCGTGACCATCTCATCGATAGTGTCGAGCACCTGTTCGCGCGCCGCGAGATCCAGACCCGCCGCGGGCTCGTCGAAGAGCACGAGTTCGGGATGCGTGAGCGTCGCCCTCGCGAGGAACGTGCGACCCAGCTCACCTTGAGACAGGGCACGCCACGTGGTGTCGGCAACGCGGAGGAGTCCGAAGTGGGCGAGTTGCGCATCCGCTGCCGCAGTCTGGTCGAGTGTTGGTTCCCACCTCATTGGCGTTTCGATGGAGTTGGTGAACGCGGTGAGCACGATGTCACGTGTGGTCATCGGCCACTCGAGCTGGTGGTGGGTTGTAACGTAGCCGGTGCGCTCGCGAATTTCGTGCACCGAGTCGCGGCCGACCCTCCCGCCGAGGACGGTGACCGTGCCTTTGACGGGAAGCGTCATCGTCGCGCACACGCTGAGCAGCGTACTTTTGCCGGCACCGTTTGGGCCGATGATGGCCCAGTGTTCGCCGGTGTGCACCTGGAATGACACGTCGTCGAGCGTCGGTTTGCCCGCACGCATGATGCTGACGTGGTCAAGGTCGATGGCGAATTTGGATTCAGTATCGGTCATCGCGGGTGCATCAGTCATGCTTTCATCCTTTCAGGACGCGGACATTCCACGACGGATGGTTGAGAATGGGAAAACTAGCCTCTTGAATGCAACCAAAAGGAACACCGTGAAAATCGCAAACGTTAAAGGTCGCTTGGCACTCGTTGTTAGAGACAACCTGGCCGTCGACGTTGAAACGGCCAGCGGCGGGATGTTTTCCTCGTCGATCCAGGATGCGTATTCGCGTTGGAGCGAGCTGACCGCGTGGGCCGCAACCGCTTCGACTGACACAGCTGTTTCATTCACGGAGACGGATTTGGGGTGCCCCACTCCTTCGCCGTTCCAATCGTTCGCCGTCGGACTCAACTATGCGACACATGCCGCTGAATCTGGTTTCGCTGTTCCGGAGCAGCCGGTCGTTTTCACGAAGTATCAGTCGTGCCTAACCGGCCCGACAGGTGAGATTGTCATTCCAGAAGGTGGCAATGTCGATTGGGAAGTTGAACTCGTTGTCGTTCTCGGCAAGACCGCGTCCAACGTTTCGGTTGCAGACGCGTGGTCCCACGTTGCGGGACTGACGGTGGGGCAAGACATTTCGGAACGAATTACGCAAACCGCTGGCCCTGCCCCGCAGTTCGGTCTTGGCAAGTCATTCGCAAACTTTGGGCCTATCGGCCCGGTAGTTGTGAGCATCGATGAATTCGCGGACAAGGACTCGATCCAACTCGGTTGCTCCATCAATGGCGTTGAGATGCAGAACGGCGACACGTCCGACTTCATCTTTGATGTGCCGGAACTTATCTCGCGTCTTTCCAAGATTGTCACGCTGCACCCGGGGGACATTGTTTTCACCGGCACACCCTCGGGTGTCGGACTTGGTCGCACTCCTCAGGTGTACCTGAAGCCCGGCGACGTACTCGAGACCTGGGCAGACGGGGTTGGTGTCATGAGACATTCTTTCGTCGCGGCCAACTGAAAGGCGACCGTTGACCCACTGGTGCCCACAATCCTGCAAATCGAGGAAAACTGTGAGATCTGAGAAAAACTGAATTATCTGTTGAAAAATGAACGTACATTCATATAATGAATGTACGTTCATTTTTTGTTTGAGCTCGCTTGAGCAGCTGATCGCCAGGAATCACCCCGAAGTACCACCTCAATCACTTACAAAGGAGCAAGTGACTATGGTTCGACAGACGCAATCTGTAGAAGAAGCCCCGTCTAAGGCAGCTTCGGGTTCCGCTACTTCACTCGTCAGAACCGTCAAGGTAACTCGTCGTTTCGGCGGCGTAACGGCCGTAAATGAGGTCGATCTCGAAGTTTTCCCGGGTGAGCTCGTCGGAATCATGGGCCCGAATGGAGCGGGCAAGAGCACCTTGCTCTCGTTGTTGTCGGGTA
>CAZYYL010000209.1:0-2453 GCA_964651425.1 uncultured Microbacteriaceae bacterium
GCCCGGCAATCTGAAGCTTGAGGTCGGCCTGATCGGACCAAAACCACGGCACGGCGGAATACGCCTCCCGCTGACCCAGGAGCGTTTTCGCCGCGACTTTGGCCTGGTCGACCGCATTTTGCACTGATTCGAGTCGTACCCGTCCCTCGTGGCCGAGCGGATTGGGCATGAGCACCGCGTCGCCCGCGGCAACAACGTTGGGGTTTGACGTCTCGGCGAACTCGTTGACGACAATTACGCCGTCTTCCATGTCGAGGGCAAGCTGATCGGCGAGTTCACCGCGCGCGGTCACGCCGATGCCCACCATGACAATATCTGCCGGGATGCTCGTACCATCGGCGAGCGCCACGGCGGTTACCCTGCCGTTCGCGCCCACAAGGTGCGACACCTGCGCGTTGAGGTGAATCGTTGTGCCCCGGGCACGATGGGCCTGCACAAAGAAGTCGCTCGTGATGGAAGACACGGCACGCGCCATGAGACGTGGGCCCGACTGCACAACCGTCACGTTCTTTCCGGCCTTTTGCGCGACGGCAGCCACCTCGAGTCCGATGAAACCACCGCCGAGTACGACGACATTGGCAACGGAATCCCAGCGCTGTTTGAGGTTCTTGGCGTCGTCAAGGTGTCGCAAATACAAGACTCCGTCAAGGTTGGCGCCATCAACTTTGAGCGTGCGCGGAGCAGCGCCGGTGGTCAGCGCGAGTTTGTCGAACGCGAAGGTAGAACCGGACGATCCCGTGGCAACCCCGCCGGCGGGCCCGAACTCGACATGTTGGATCTGCTCACCGGTGACAACCGTGATGTTGTTCTCTCCATAGAAATGGTCATTGCGAAATTCGAGAGATTCTTCGTCCATGTCACCGGCAAGGAACGCCTTTGACAGCGGTGGGCGCTGGTACGGGGCGTACGCCTCTTCACCCACGATGGTGACGTCGCCGGCAAACCCGTCGTCGCGAAGCGACGCAGCAATTTGCATGCCGGCTTGGCCGGCACCGACAATCAGAATCTTCTCGGACATGAGGGTTACTGCTTCGGTGCGATGCGCACCCGGAGCCCGTCGAGTTGAGCGTTCATTTTGATCTGGCACGACAGCCGCGAGACGGGGAGTCGCTCGGATTCGGCACCATCGAGCATGTCGTCTTCGAGATCGCTTGGACCACCCACGGCGTCGACGAACGCCTCATCAACGTAGACATGGCACGTGGCACACGAACAAGCGCCGCCGCATTCGGCCACGATGCCCTTAAGCCCGTTCTTGACAGCGGTCTCCATGACGGAATCGCCGTCGCGCGCCTCTAGCGTCGTTTCGGTTCCATCGGGCGAAATGTAGGTTACGTGAGGCATTTTGTTGTGTTCTCCTGGTGCTGAGTGAAGGGGGTCGAGGTTTCGTCGTGAGGTGGCGCTAGATGAACTGCTTGCCCCCATCGACGACGAGGGTTTGTCCGGTGATGAAGCCGGATTGGTCTCCGGCGAGAAAAAGTGCGGTGCCCACGATGTCTTCGGGTTGGCTGGCTCGCTTGATGGCACCCCGGTCAACGCCGTACGTTTGCGCGTCTTCCATGAGACTGAGGCTCGCCTCAGTGAGCGTGAAGCCGGGGGCAATCGCATTCACGGTGACACCCTGAGGACCCACCTCGCGGGCCATCACCCTGGTGAGACCGATGACAGCACCCTTCGAGGCGACGTAGTGCATCCACAACGGTGACCCGCTGAAGACCGTGGCCGAGGCGATGTTGACGATACGCCCACCGGGCTGCGCCATGCGCGGATACACCGACGCCGAGCACAACCAGGCACCCTTGACATTGACGTTCATAACGCGATCCCATTCGGCCGGATCAATTTCGGTGAACGGCTTGCGGGTCAGCGTGGCGTAGATCGCCGCATTGTTGATGAGTACGTCGATATGGCCGTAGGCGTCGAGGGCTGCCTGCGCGAGCGCATCCGTCGATTCTTTGTCAGTCACGTCGACCGTGACCGCGATGGCGTGCTCGCCCGACGCCGTGAGTATGGCGGCCGTTTCGTTCACGCCCGCTTGGTCGATGTCGGCGACAACGAGGTGCGCACCCTGTGCCGAAAATCCTTGGGCGAAGGCGCGGCCCAGGCCGCCGGCGGCACCCGTGACGATGACGACCTTGCCGTCGAAGTTTCGTGACTCACCCATTAGGCGACATCCTCTCGGGTGTAGGTGGTAGCCAGATGCGTCGACTGGTCAATGCACGCAAGGGAAACCAGCGCGCGCGACATTGCTTTGGCTTCATCGGTAAAAAGTTCGTTGTACGCGCGGTACGCGCAGAGGCGCAACGCCTGGTCTGCGGTTATGCCAAACCAATCCATCACGACGCGACGGCCGTGCGGAGTGACGCGCCAGACTTTGTCAGCGTCTTTGACAATCGCATCGTTGATGTTGAGGGTGGTCAGGCGCGTGTCGTGGCCGTCGATGATGTCGACAA
>CAZYYL010000210.1:0-2417 GCA_964651425.1 uncultured Microbacteriaceae bacterium
GACCCTTCTTCGACGTGACGTCGACCGCGCCGTGGTGAGCGGTGACGACCGCATGCACAATTGCGAGGCCGAGGCCTGTGCTTCCGGTTGCGCGCGTGCGCGAGGAGTCACCTCGGCTAAAGCGTTCGAAGAGTGTGGGCAATTGTGTGGCCGGGATACCCGGGCCGTTGTCGCTGACCGTCAGTCGCACATCCGTCGCCGTTTCTTTCACGCCGACGGTGACGATTGTCTTTGCGGGCGTGTGAACGCGAGCGTTCGCGAGCAGGTTGACGACCACCTGGTGGAGTCGTGCCGAGTCGCCGGTCACCGTGACGGGCTTGTCGGGGACATCCACTTTCCACGTGTGATCCGGGCCGGCAGCGTGCGCGTCGGATACGCAGTCAAGCACGGTGCGCGTGAGGTCGACGGGCTTCGAGTCGAGTTCGCGCCCTTCGTCGAGGCGAGCGAGTAGCAAGAGGTCCTCGACGAGTCCGGTCATGCGGGTCGCTTCTGATTCGATGCGCGCGAGCGAGTGCACGGTGTCTTCGGGAAGCGTGGCGCCACTGCGGCGCGTGAGCTCGGCGTATCCGCGAATCGATGCCAAAGGTGTGCGCAACTCGTGGCTGGCGTCGGACACAAACTGGCGCACTTTGTCTTCGCTCGCCTGGCGGGCAGCCAGGGCGCGACCAATGTGTCCAAGCATGTTGGTGAAGGCGTTACCGACTCGGCCAACTTCGGTTCGGTCATCCATTGCCGGCAGATTCACGCCGGCAAGACCGCTCGCATCACGGTCGAGCGGGAGTCGACTCACTCGTGACGCCGTTTCGACGACGCTCTCGAGCGGACGAAGTTCGAACCCGACGAGCGCGCGACCGGCGAGCACCGTGCCGACGAGGCCGAGGGCCGAGACGATCACGATGACGAGAATCAACTGCGCAGTGGCGGCATCGACCTCGGTAAGCGGAAGACCAATCACGAGCTTCTCGCCAGACGCGGCCTTCACTGCCATCACTCGGTAGTCACCGACCGTGGGAATGTGTACCGACACCGGTCGCTCGGTAATCGACTGCGACCCGAGCGTCGCGAGTGCACTTTGGTCGATGAGATCAATCTCACCGCCGTTGGTCAACAGTCCGGCATTGACGCTTCCGGATGCGCCGACGACAGCGATGAATGTGCCGGCCTGTTGCCCGGGCGCGAGCAATGCGCCTTGCGCGTGGTCGTGATCGCCGTCGCGGTCGACTCGGGGTGCGGGTGTGGGTTGGCCGCCCGGGTCGCGCACCGCGGCCTGTGACCGCACAATCGTCTGTTGGAGCTGCAAGTCGAGCCGGTCAACGAGGAACCCGCGCAGGGCGAGCACGCTCACAAGGCCGATGAGAACAGTGGCCAGCGCAAGCAGCCCGGCCACCGTGACGGTGAGCCGGCGCTTGAGAGTCCACGGGCGTCGGAACATGAGTTATTCGCCCGCCTTGAGCATGTAGCCCGCGCCACGCACGGTGTGAATCATCGGGACGAATCCGTCGAGGTCAATCTTTTTGCGCAGGTACGAGATGTAAATCTCGACGACGGACGACTTTCCACCGAAGTCGTAGTCCCACACACGGTCGAGAATCTGTGACTTCGAGAGCACGCGACGCGGATTACGCATCATGTACCTCAGAAGTTCGAATTCGGTTGCGGTGAGTTCCACCGGGGTGTCGCCACGACGCACCTCGTGCGAGTCTTCATCGAGTTCGAGGTCGCCAACACGAATGAGCGGGCTCTCGTTTGCATCCACTGTCAATGTGGATCGACGGATGAGTGCGCGCAAGCGAGCCACAACTTCCTCGAGGCTGAACGGCTTTGTCACGTAGTCGTCGCCACCCACGGTCAGACCCGCGATGCGGTCGTCGAGCGAGTCTTTCGCAGTGAGAAACAGAATCGGGATGTCCGAGCCGTCGGCGCGCATCCGCTGCAAAACCTGCAAACCGTCGATGTCGGGGAGCATCACGTCGAGTACAACCGCGTCGGGGCGAAACTCGCGAGCCATCTGCACGGCCTTGATTCCCTCGCCCGCGGTCTTGACCTCCCAACCCTCGTACTTGAGAGCCATCTGGAGAAGGTCGGTCAGTGACGCTTCGTCGTCGACGACGAGGACGCGAATCTTGGATCCGTCGGCGTGAGTCAGACGTGCGGGTGCGGGGGTGGAATCCGTCATGTGGAAAGTGTCGCGCGGATTCCTATGAGTTTTCTATGAGATAACTAAGCGTTTTCGTTTGCCCGTCGGTGGGCACGGCTACATTCCTAGGCATGGAAGATGAATGCCGTCACGGCTTGCCTCTCGGGATGTGTGCAGATTGCGTTCCGCCACCTGCCGGAACAAAGGAACGAGTGTGGGTCACGGCAGGCGGAAATCATTATCACAACGACCCGGAATGTGCTCAGTTGAACTACTGGCA
>CAZYYL010000211.1:0-2400 GCA_964651425.1 uncultured Microbacteriaceae bacterium
GGGCGGATGCGCTCACGCGCGTCGAGCCGACCCTTCTCTCGATTGCGGCGCAACTTACCTCAGCGCCCTTCCTGCCCGCCGTTCCTTACGTATTTCGCGCGCTGCGAACACCGGTGCCCCAGGTGCGCGTTCTGTTGCTCGGGCAAGACCCGTACCCAACCCCGGGTCACGCGATGGGACTCGCGTTCTCCGTGGCAGCAGATGTGCGACCACTGCCCGGCTCGCTCCGGAACATCTTTCGCGAACTCAACGATGACCTCGGGGTCAGCGTCGGAGCCGTTGTTCCCGCCAACGGTGACCTGTCGCCGTGGGCGTCTCAGGGCGTGCTCCTGCTGAACCGAACGCTGACCGTTGCACCAGGTGAACCAATGTCGCATCGCACCCTTGGCTGGAGCGCGGTCACCGACTCAGTGATCAATCAACTCGTGGAACGCGCGGAGCCGCTCGTCGTGATGGCATGGGGGCGAGAGGCGCAGTCGGCCGTGGAGCGGCTGCGTGCGTATCCATTCGTGCGAATCGTCGAGTCAGCTCACCCGAGTCCACTCTCGGCCTCGAGGGGATTTCTCGGTAGTCGCCCGTTTAGTCGCGCGAACGCGGCGTTGCGCGAGTTGGGGCTGGACGGGGTCGACTGGTCGCTTTCTTAACGCTGGCCTTTTCAGCACTGGCCGACTTTGACCTAGACGGCTCAGCTTCGTCGCCGAGCAACAGGTCGAGCTTCGTGTTGATGTCGAGTAAGCGCTCAGACATCATTCGTTCGGCACGAGCTTCGCGCCTCATCTGTGCACCGTCACGATCGACGAACCATGCCGCCAGCGCGGCACTAATTGTTCCGAGCAGAGCGAGGCCGGCAAGAAAGAGTCCGGCCTCGATGAGCTTGCCTTGATCGGTGACGGGAACATGCGCGCCCGAACCGCCGACCACGAGAGAGGTAAACGACCACCACCAGCCATCACTGACGTTCTGAATCGTGGCGCCCGGGGCATTGCGTTCCGCATCGGTTATCGCGAGTCCGCCCATCAACCAGACAAACACGGCAATCACGATGACGTACAGTGTGGTGCGATTGCGAACACTCTGACCGAAACGTCGCGTGGCGATGAGCACAATGGTGATGATGCGCAGCGCCCGCAACGGACGAAATGCCGGTACGACGATGGCGACGAGGTCCACCACGTTGGATTTGATGAACTCCCACCGGTGTCGACTCATGATCAGTCGGAAAACGTAGTCAACGATGAAGATGACCCAAACGACAATCAGCGTGTCTTCGGCGAGCCCATTGACCAACGGGTTGATATCGGGCTGAACGATGGGCAACGCGTAACACACGACGAAGACGACACCGAGTGCGACGAGCGGATACAACGAGAATTTCTCGTAGCGAATCAGAATTTCGTCACGTGACCAGCTGGCTGACATGCAGACAAACCTAGCGAAACGGGTCGAGGCTTTAGGCTTGGCCCACTTCTCTTTTTATCTTCCCTGAGTTGGTGACCGGCGATGCTCGAATCCGAGTACATGAAACCTCGACAGCTGCCACGGCATTTGCGTCCTGCTGCCGAGCCCGAGCGTCCATTCGAATATTCGATTCGGGATGCGCAACCGACCGACCTGCCGGATATCCGCGAGATTTACAACCACTACGTGCGCAACAGCGTGGTGACGTTCGACGAAGACGAAATGTCACTCAAAGAGTGGCGCGCAAAGTACACGTACCTCGCAAAGCTCGATATGCCGTTCATCGTCGCCCAGTCGCCCAGCGGGCAAATTCTCGGCTACGCGCTCGTGACGCCGTGGAAACAGAAGAAGGCGTACCGCTACACGGTCGAGAATTCCATCTACCTCGGACCCGCCTCGACGGGCAAGGGCCTTGGTCGTGTGTTGCTCGGCGACTTGCTTGACCGTGCGAGCGTGGCTGGCATCAAAGAGGTCATTGCTGTCATTGCTGACTCGGGCGCCGATGCGTCGATCGCCCTGCACGAACAGTTCGGCTTCGAAGAAGTCGGACGCATGGGCAAGGTCGGCTTCAAGTTCGGCCGTTGGCTCGGCACGGTGCTGTTGCAGAAGTCATTGAAAAAGCCGAAGAGAGCGCCGAAGGCAAAAGCCGACTAGCGACCTTCGAAAACCGGTGGCACCTTCGTCAAGTAGCTCTCGAACGCAATTGCGGCATCGCGCGAGGCCATGAGCTTCACGAGCTCCGGTTGGAGTTGAGCGATAGCAGCGGCTTCGGTTGCGCGCGACGCAAGCCTCGCGTTGCGCAACGTTGCCGCTACCGCGAGTGGTGCGGCGGATGCCATGCGTCGCGCAATCTCGAGCGCGCGAGGCGCGACTTCATCGCGTGCCACGAGTTCTTGCACGAGACCGATGCGGTGGGCTTCGCGCGCGTCGAAGGTGTCGCCC
>CAZYYL010000212.1:0-2390 GCA_964651425.1 uncultured Microbacteriaceae bacterium
GATCGTGATGACGCCAGCAGCGTTGGTGTCGTTGGCAACCCACACAGCGTCAACCGAACCACCGAGCGAGGTCAGAGCCTGCTCGAAGTTGGTTGCCGACTTAGCGCCATCCCAGGCGCCAGCAGGCTCAGCAGCGGGCTTGATGCCAGCAGGCTCCATGACCGAAACAGCACCGTCGTGGAACATCTTGGCGTTACCGTCTGCAGCGTCGCCACCCATGTAGACGACAACAGCCGTCTTGGGGTCCTTGCCAGCAGCCTTGAGGCCGTCAACAATGCAACCACCCTGGATTGCGCCAACGCCCTCGTTGTCGAACGAGACGTAGTAGTCAGCGCCGGCAATCGGACGGTCGTAAGCAACAACAGGAACGCCCTGACCCTTGGCCTTCTCGGCAACGGTTACACCGGCGCCCTGAAGGTCAACGAGAACCATGACGCCACAGCCCTGGCTGAGCTGCTGGTCTGCGATGGTCGCGTACTTAGCGGTGTCGCCACCAGCGTTCTGGATGTCAGCGGTGTAGCCAGCGTCCGTCAGAGCCGTCTCGAGTGCGGGGCGGTCGTTGGATTCCCAACGAGGCGACGACTCGGTGTCAGGCAGGATGACGCAAGCGCGGCTAGCCGAAGCTCCGCCGCCCGATGCCGAACATCCGGTGAGAAGAAGAGCCGAAGCTGCAACAACTGCACCGATTGAGATCAATGAAGTCTTCTTCATTTCTCTCCCTTCGTAGTTTTGATTCACTTGGATACGCGAGAAATGAACGCGTAGGCCTCGACGTCGAGACCCGTCTATATGTTGCCGTATCCAACAAATTAGTGCCACTCGATTTGGTTACAAATCCATAACAAACCGGCGGACAAGGCTAATTTGTTGGCTGAATCCCTAAATTAGGATGTCTATTGCGCCATAACCGACGCGAGTGCGCGTGCATAGTTGTCCGCGATAGCGGGTACGGGAGGCGTGTCGATCGTGGCCACGACCTGCGCCGCCCATTCGGGACGAGTTCCGGTGACTACCTGCGCAGCCTGAGCCGAGGCGCCGAGAGCGACGTACTCGCCCGCCGCGGGGACCACCACCGGAACGCCAAAGACCTCGCCGGCAATGCGTTGCACCGCAACGTTGTTGGCGGCGCCACCGACGAGGAAGACGCGCGAGCATCCCACCCCCGCTTCGGTGAGCGCATCGAGACCGCCCTTCAGCCCGCACAGCATGCCTTCGATGGCCGCGCGCGCGAGATTGGGCTTGGTGTTGTTCGCGAGGCGAAGCCCGTGGATTTCGGCGGTCGCATTCGGCAGGTTCGGCGTGCGCTCGCCTTCAAAGAACGGCACGAGCACAACGCCTTCGGCGCCGGCCGGAGCCTGCAAGGCGAGCTCGCCGAGTTCATCGTGCGTGACATCAAAGAGTCGGCAGAACGAGTCGAGCACGCGAGCAGCGTTGAGCGTGCACACCAACGGCAATGCATCACCCGATGCACTCGCGAATCCGGCAATCGTGCCACTCGGGTCGCTTGTGTGCGTGGCTGACACTGCAAAGACCGTGCCGCTCGTTCCGAGTGACACGACGACATCGCCAGCGGATGCGCCAACGCCGAGCGCGGCGGCAGCGTTATCTCCGGCGCCGCACGCGATGAGCATCCCGCCGGCTGTCTTAAATGCGACTTCCCCGGGCATGACAACGCGAGGCAACACGGGCACGTGGCCGAGCGCGAACTCGAGTACCTCGGGCACATACGCGTTCGCGACTGGATTGAAGTAGCCCGTGCCACTGGCATCAGAGCGATCGGTTGCAAGAACTGAGAGGTCCGGGCCGAGCGATTCTCCGCCGAAGCCCGACTCGTCAACCGGGCCGTAGCCGGCAAGACGCCAGCTCAGCCAGTCGTGCGGCAGGGCAACGGCGGCCACGCGGGCAGCGTTCTCGGGCTCGGCCGTGGCAAGCCAGCGCAACTTCGTCGACGTGAACGACGCAACGGGCAGTGAACCCGTCAGCTTGGCAATCTGATCTGCTCCGAAGTGTGCCGCGATTTCATCGGCGGCCTCGGCACTTCGAGTGTCGTTCCAGAGGAGCGCGTCACGAATGACGTTGCCGTCGGCATCCAACGCGACCATGCCGTGCTGCTGGCCACCTATCGAGATGGCCGCAACATCGGCGAGACCGCCGGCTGCGTCGATGGCCGCGAGCAGCGCATCCCACCAGAATTTCGGGTTGACCTCGGTGCCGTCGGGATGCTTGGCGCTCCCCTGTCGAACGACCTCACCCGTGTCGAGGTCGCGGATGACGATTTTGCAACTTTGTGTCGACGAATCGACACCCGCGACCAGCGTCATGACTTAGCGCGCTCCCATGAGGTGCTCGACGGCGAGCTGGTTTAGACGAACGAAACCGAAGCCGCGACC
>CAZYYL010000213.1:0-2382 GCA_964651425.1 uncultured Microbacteriaceae bacterium
CGGCCTTGCGATGCCGACGTGGGAGCGCAAATTCCGTGTGGTCTGGGGTTGGTGGAACAACTTCTGGCTCGGCCGCGACATCGCGTCCATCGCGGCGGCCGAAGAGCCTCGCCGTGTGTTCGAGATGTACGCGTCTCGACCCAAGTAACGCAAGTTCATCGAAAAGAGGAGGCCGGCAGGCCTCCTCTTTTCACTTGGTAGCCTGAAAGCGCACACTCTCCTGTGCGCCGCACGGCGCACGCCCCCGTAGCCCAATGGCAGAGGCAGGCGACTTAAAATCGCTCCAGTGTGGGTTCGAGTCCCACCGGGGGTACCCAAATAGAGAACCGCCCCAAAGTGGGCGCTTTTATATTCGGGCGGTCGCGTGGGCGGTGCGCAGTCTCGGGCCCCCGCTGGCGGCGTCACGAACGCGCCAGCGTTCCAAGCCAGACCACTAGGGGTGGGGTTCGAGTCCCACCATGGGCCCCAACTCAAACGGCGACATGCACACATCCCGTGGCATTGGATGTTCTTTGATAACGTGGGCCCTGTCATTTTCCTCAAACCAGAAAGCATTCAATGCAAAAACTCTTCGCTTCGGCGGCGGCTGTTGTCGCCCTTGCCGGATTCGCGCTCGTCGGAACATCTCCGGCAAATGCAACCGGCACACCGACACTTCCCGCTAATCAACGTATGTTTGCTGTTGATTGCGACACGAACGCTCCCGCAGTGTGGTCAATCGACACAACCAACGCGAACGCGACTCTGGTCGGGAACCCTACGGTCAACGGAAGTGACTGCCCTACAGGTGCCCAAGTTAATCCTGCGGATGGCAAGGCCTACGCTCTTTATTTCACCTACGGACCTCGTGTCGCGCACGTCACGACAATCGACCCTCAGACCGGAGACATCACGTTCGTTGCAGATGTCACAGGCGACACAACAAATCCATGGCAGTTTGCAATCACGAAGACTGGAGCTGCCTTCACACAGCGAAATGGTCAACTATTCTCACTTGACCTGGTATCGGGCGTGACCACCTCGATTGGTTCCGGCTTTGGCTTCAGCCCTGACTCAATGGCGTATAACCCAGTAGATGACAAAATCTACGCGTGGAACTTCGACTCTGGTCTTACAGCTCTCGCTTACACAATTGACACAACAACGGGTACTGCAACAGCAGACCCTGCGCACAATGCGGTGTTGTCGGCGACGTACGATGTTCCATCGTGCACGACAGGATCCACAATCGATTCACTTCAGGGCGCGGTGTTCGATGCAAACGGCAACGCGTGGTTTTCGAACGATGCGTGCGACTCGGAACTCTTGGTCGAGGACTTCTCCACGGGTGTCACGACCTATGTCGGTGAAATCAACGATTCGGCTCACAGCTTGTACACAAATTCGCCCGCGTACGACTTCTACACTGAGTCCATCTTCATCACGACAGTTGATACTCCGGCCACCGACCCCACCTTGCCGAACACCGGTATGAACTCGTCGGAGATTGCCGGACTCGTTGTTCTTGGTTTAGCGCTCCTCGTCGCCGGCACGACCAGCATGGTGATCGTGCGTCGTCGCCACGCAACGAGCTAGAAGCTCCGTTCGCACGAGACGAAACCCCCGAGCTATATGGCCCGGGGGTTTCGTCTTATCACCGAGGGTTACTCCGAAACAGCCACCACACGCTGACCGTGCTGCGCAACATTTCGCGGCAGAGCAAAGATGAGCAGGAAAGCGAGGAACGCGAGGATTGTGCTCATCCCCATCGCCAACATCGAGGAGTGCGCGAACGCCACGGCGAGGTCGTTGGGCGTCGGTGGCATGCCGGTGATCACGAGCGATCCGAACAGAATCGACCCAATCACCGCAACTCCGATAGCGGTGCCGAGGCGCTGCATCGTGTTGATGACACCGCTCGCGGCCCCAGCTTCCGAGTTGTCGACGGTAGCAATGATGAACTGGATGTTCGGCGCCAGGAAGAACCCGTTACCGAGTCCCGCTACCAAGAGCGGAGCGATGAAGATGAAGTCCGTCAGGTCGCTCGCCGGCACGAGCAAAAGAATCAGCCAGAACACGCCGAGCCCGAGGGTGACCATCGCGGCACCGAGCAGCAGCACCGAACGACCAAGATGCGTCACGAGACGCTGCGACAGGATGGAACCAAATAGTGTGCCGACGGCGAAAGGCAGCGTGAACAAACCTGACTCGAATGCCGAGTGGCCCAGGCCCGACTGCCACAGGATTGACAGCGTGAAGAAGATGCTCGTGAATCCGGCGAAGTAGACGAGCGCGAGAATCGTGCCCATCGTGAAGCTCACGTGCTTGAACAGCGTGGGTGGAACGAGCGGGCTGTGCCCACGCTTAGCCACGCCTGCTTCCCAAAGTCCGAAGAGGGCGACG
>CAZYYL010000214.1:0-2382 GCA_964651425.1 uncultured Microbacteriaceae bacterium
TACTTTCCAGGTCTGAATCCCGCGCCGTGGTATCTGCCGGCCGCCGCGTGGCTGATGCTCTCCGGCCTCGCCGGCGTGGGCATTTCAGAAATCTTGGACGAAGCCGAAGCAGTATTGCTCGACCTCGCTGTCGACCACGAAGACAACCCCGGGCTCATCCTTGGCGCGGCCATTGCTGCGCGCGTTCCTGCCGTCAACAAGCTCGGCCTCGTCACCGATGGCACACACATCGTGGGTTTGCCCGACTGGATTGAGCAGCTCGTTGCGGAGTCGACGGGCAAAGAGGGCACGGGCGTGCTCCCAGTTGTGCTCGATGTCGTCTCGACCGAGGTCACCTCGCCGCTGTCCGACATGGTCATTTGTCGACTGGTGGATGACGCACACGAGCAGCACGTTCTCTCTCACGATCGCCACGACGGAGAAATCCTTGTTTCGGGCACGTTGGGTGCACAGTTCATGGTGTGGGAGTACGCGACGGCCGTTGCCGGACTGTTGCTCAAAATCAACCCGTTTGACCAGCCCGATGTGGAGTCGGCAAAGGTCGCCGCACGCGCCTTGCTCGATCATCGTCCCGAACCGACCGCTCCCCTCTTCATTGACAACGGCATCGAGGTGCGCGCTCACGGTGATTTCCTTGGTGGTGTGTCCACAGTGCGCGAAGCCATCTCGGCCGCACTCGCAGCGACGCCGGCCGCTGGTTACGTGTCGATTCAGGCATATATCGATCGAGTTGCGTACCCGCAGCTCGACGGTGTGCGCGAACTCGCGGCTGCTCGTGCGGGTCGTCCCGTGACGTTCGGGTGGGGACCACGCTTCCTTCACTCGACGGGTCAGTTCCATAAAGGTGGGCCAGCTGTCGGTGTGTTCATTCAAGTCTTGCAGTCGCCGGAGAAGGACCTCGAAATTCCTGAGCGTCCGTTCACGTTTGGTCAGCTGATTGCTGCTCAGGCCGCTGGTGACGCAAACGTGCTGGCACAGCACGGTCGTCCCGTTCTCACTCTGACGCTCACACGTCCAGATGAAGAACTGGTTGCGTTGTTCGAGGCGTTCAACTAAAAATGGCCCCTGTCGAAATTTCCGCTGGTAACAACCCGCTCCGGGTAGTTGAAGATCGTCGCCTTCACCGCATTGCCGGTCCGAGTTCGCTCGTCCTCTTTGGCGTGACGGGTGACCTCGCCCGCAAGAAGCTAATGCCGGCCGTCTACGACTTGGCAAACCGTGGTCTGCTCCCTCCTGGCTTTGCGCTCGTTGGTTTCGCGCGACGAGACTGGGAAGACCAAGACTTCGCTCAGGTCGTCCATGACTCGGTCAAGGAATTCGCCCGGACCGAATTCCGTGAGGACGTCTGGGAACAGTTACTTAAGGGCATCCGCTTCATCAGCGGCACCTTCGATGATGACGCCTCGTTCGACCGCCTCAAGGTCACGCTCGACGCACTCGATGCCGAGCAAGGCACGATGGGCAACCACTGCTTCTACCTGTCGATTCCGCCGGGGTCATTCCCACTCGTCACGCAGCAGCTCAGCCGTTCAGGGCTTGCGAACGCAGAGGGCGATTCGTGGCGACGTGTCGTCATCGAGAAGCCGTTCGGTAGTGACCTCGCCACAGCTCGTGCGCTGAATGATGTCGTCGAGTCAGTCTTTCCCGCGGACTCGATCTTCCGTATCGATCACTACCTCGGCAAAGAGACGGTGCAGAACATCCTTGCGCTGCGCTTTGCGAACCAGTTGTTCGAGCCGCTGTGGAACGCCGAACACGTCGACCACGTTCAGATCACGATGGCTGAAGACATCGGCGTCGGTGGTCGCGCTGGTTACTATGACGGAATTGGCGCTGCGCGCGACGTCATTCAGAATCACTTGCTTCAGTTGATGGCATTGACCGCGATGGAAGAACCAATCTCGTTCAACGCTGATGACCTTCGTGCCGAAAAGGAAAAGGTTTTGGCTGCGGTTCGGCTTCCCGGCGATCTCGGTAGCGCCACCGCGCGCGGTCAGTACTCTTCGGGCTGGCAGGGCGGTGAATTCGTACCTGGCTTCTTAGACGAAGAAGGGATGAACCCGCAGTCGCTGACCGAAACATACGCTGCCATGCGCCTCGACGTGGGAACCCGCCGCTGGGCCGGCGTTCCGTTCTACCTTCGCGCGGGCAAGCGCCTCGGTCGCCGGGTCACGGAAATCGCGGTGGTCTTCAAGCGGGCGCCGCAGTATCTCTTTGCTGACCACCAGACATCGGCACTCGGTCAGAACGCACTCGTGATTCGCGTTCAGCCAGATGAAGGTGTCACGATTCGTTTTGGTTCCAAGGTTCCGGGTGCGGGTATGCAGGTTCGTGACGTGACGATGGACTTCGGATACGGTCACGCCTTCACTGAACAGAGTC
>CAZYYL010000215.1:0-2377 GCA_964651425.1 uncultured Microbacteriaceae bacterium
TCTCGCCGCGCCTCTGCGCAAAAGCGGTTACGGCGAGTACCTCACCTATCTTTTGGGTCGCTAAATGGCCACCGCATCCGCGACGACGTCGACTCGCGAGTCTGCTTCGGTGCGAGAAACACAATCGCTCGGCGAGGCGCTGGCCGGTCACCGCAACTCGCTCGGGTTGGTGCGGCTCGTGCTCGCCATCGCGGTCATTTTCGACCACGCGTTCCCCCTGGGTGGCTACGGCGCTGATCCGGTGCACACTCTGACAAACGGGCAAGCAACAATCGGTTCACTTGCGGTCGACGGCTTCTTCGGAATCAGCGGTTATCTGATTGCCAAGAGTGGCGCATCCAGCGATGTCATTCAGTTCTTGTGGCGTCGGTTCCTGCGCATTTTTCCGGCGTACTGGACGGTTCTGCTGTTGTCGGCTGCGGTCATCGGCCCGATTTTCTGGGTGCTTGCCAACAATCCGTTCCTCAATTACTTCAACCGTTCCGACGGTGGCCCGCTGGCGTACCTTACGAACAACTGGACGCTGCGTGTCGGTCAGTACGGCATCCACGACATTTTCATCGCGACCCCGTGGGGACAGCAGACCGGCTCGAGCGTGTTCAACGGCTCCATTTGGACGCTCGAATACGAATGGTTCGCGTACATGGTCATTGCGTTCCTTTGCGTGACCGCCGTGTTGACCCGCGCCCGCTTCTTGGTGCCCGCGCTCACGCTTTTATTCGCGGTGATGCAATTCACGAACACCGTTTCGGGTGGCGCACTCGGCACGGCCGTGCCCTACATGGCCGACCCCTACCGCGTCAGCCTCACGCTCGTCTTCCTCTTCGGCGCATGCCTCGCGATGTACTCAAGGCAGATCCCGTTCAGTGGTGCGATGGCGATTGGTGCCGTCGTTGTCGTAATCGGGTCCTTGAAGTATGGCGGATACGCAAACATCGGCGCCCCCGCGTTCGTGTACCTCGTACTCTGGCTGGGAGCAGCTCTTCCTGCCCGTGTGCAGTGGGTCGGCGCGAAGAACGACTACTCATACGGCATCTACATTTACGGATTCCTCGTGCAGCAGATGCTTGCCCAACTCGGTGTCAACGACTGGGGATACGTGCCCTACGTCGCCATCACGATCGTCATCACGTGGGGCTTTGCATGGCTCAGCTGGCACGGCGTCGAAAAGTGGGCCATGCGCCTCAAAGACGTCGGGCCGGGTCGCGGTGCCCGTCACTGGTGGGCGAAGCTGTCGGCGCGCATTTCGCGCACGAAGGCCCGCGCGTGACCACGCCGCGGGCATCAGGATTCTCGTTCGTCGCCGGCGCGACAATCATCTCCGGCATCGCGGGATACCTGACGACGTGGCTGGTCTACCGACAGATTGGGCCGTCAAACTACGCTACCTTCGCAGTTTTTTGGTCGGCGTTCTACCTGTTGGTCGGCGGGCTCGCCGGAATCCAGCAGGAAGTGTCGCGCAGCACATCGGCCGAGGTCGCTGACTCGGCGACAGGAACTATCTCGAAGGCATCGGTCCGACGCCGAGGGCTCACGTTCACCGTCGTCGTGGCCGCGGCTGTGTTGATTCTGCTCGCCGGCACGTCGCCACTGTGGGCGAACCGCGCATTCGGCGATGCGACCGTCGCCCTGCTGATCCCGCTCCTCGCCGGAGTGACCGCCTACGTTGTCGTCGCCGTCATCTCCGGTGCGCTCTACGGCGTTCGTGCATGGATGCTCATCGCCCTGATGATCGCGCTCGACGGCGTGACCCGCCTCGCGCTGGTGTTCGGGCTCGGGATGGTCACGACTCGCGCCGAGACGATCGCGTGGGGCGTTGCTCTGCCGTTCGTCATCGTGCCGCTCATGCTCTTTCCATGGCTCGTTCGCGCGCTTCGCCACCACACCACGTTTGATGTGGGATTACGCGAACTGAGTTGGAACTCGACGCGCACTGTTCTTGCGTCGCTCGCGACAGCATCCATCGTCAGCGGATACCCGCTTCTGCTCGGCCTCACCGCTACCGACGTCGACTCGGGCTACCTCGGCGAGCTGATCTTCACCGTCACGCTGACCCGAGCTCCGCTCATCATCGCGGTCACTGCGCTGCAGAGCTTCCTCATCATTTACTTCCGCAACGCCGGCGACGCAGTGCTGGGCAAACTCATTCGGCTGCTGAGCGTCGTGGGTGGCGCATCCACCGTTCTCGCATTTATTGCCTGGCTCATCGGCAAACCTGTGTTTTCATTTCTCGGCGGCCACCCCAGCGCCATCACCGCCGACGTGTTCGCCGTGCTTGTGGTGTCGTCGGGTCTCATCGCTCTGCTCACGTTGACGGGTGCCGCCCTGCTCACCCGATCACGTCACGGCATCTATGTGACCGGATGGCTCGTCGCCG
>CAZYYL010000216.1:0-2364 GCA_964651425.1 uncultured Microbacteriaceae bacterium
CAACTTGCCACATGGGCTGACCGCGCGGGTGTCGAAGTCGTGCGTCCGCAGAGTGACGGGCAGGATCCCGCATCCGTCGCTTTTCAAACTGTCGAGCATGCCCAAAAGCACGGCACCGAGATCGTCATCGTCGACACCGCCGGTCGCCTTCAAACCAAGAGCGGCCTGATGGATGAACTCACCAAGATTCGCCGGGTCATCGAGAAGCAGGCGCCGGTGTCGGAGGTTCTGCTCGTGCTCGACGCGACCACGGGGCAGAACGGTCTCGCTCAGGCGGACGCGTTCCTCGAGCACGCCGGAGTGACCGGGCTCGTGCTCACCAAGCTCGACGGCTCAGCCAAGGGCGGGTTCGTGCTCGCCGTGCAGGAGCGCACGGGAATCCCGGTCAAACTCGTGGGCACGGGCGAAGGCCTGGGCGACCTTGCGGGGTTCAGCCCGGTCGCGTTCGCCGCACAGTTGGTCGAATAAACTGACAGCGCTATGGCAACCTTCTCTGACCTTTCGTCGCGCTTAACCGAGTCGCTCAAGAACCTTCGCGGCAAGGGCAAGCTTTCGCCCGCTGATGTTGACGGCACAGTTCGCGAGATTCGTCGCGCACTACTGGACGCCGACGTTTCCCTTGAGGTGGTCAAGGACTTCACCGGTCGCGTGCGCGACCGCGCGCTTGGCGACGATGTCAGCAAGGCACTCAACCCGGCGCAGCAGGTCGTGCAGATCGTCAACGACGAACTCGTCACGATCCTTGGCGGGCAACAGCGTCGTCTCGAATTCGCCAAGAAGCCTCCGACGGTCATCATGCTCGCCGGTCTACAGGGTGCCGGCAAGACCACGCTCGCGGGCAAGCTCGCCAAGCACCTCGCCAAAGAGAAGCACACGCCATTGCTTGTCGCGTGTGACCTTCAGCGCCCGAACGCCGTAAATCAGTTGCAAGTCGTCGCCGAGAAAGCGGGCGTTGCCATCTTTGCGCCCGAGCCCGGCAACGGTGTCGGCGATCCGGTAAAGGTTGCTAAGCAGTCAATCAAGCACGCACAAGACAAGCTCTACGACGTCGTCATCATCGACACCGCCGGTCGCCTCGGTGTCGACGCCGAGCTCATGAAGCAGGCCTCTGACATTCGCAAGGCGACCGACCCCGACGAGGTGCTCTTCGTCATCGACGCGATGATCGGTCAGGATGCGATCGCCACCGCCAAGGCGTTCCAAGAGGGTGTCGACTTCACGGGTGTCGTGTTGTCCAAGCTCGACGGTGACGCTCGCGGTGGAGCTGCCCTCTCGGTGGTTTCGAGCACGGGTCGCCCGATTCTCTTCGCGTCGACCGGTGAAGGCCTCGACGAGTTCGAGCCGTTCTACCCAGACCGCATGGCAAGCAGAATCCTCGACCTCGGTGACATCCTCACGCTCATCGAGCAAGCGCAGGGCGCGTTCGACGCTGAGGAAGCGTCGAAAATGGCCGAGAAGTTCAAGACGGACTCGTTCACACTCGATGACTTCCTCGCTCAAATGCAGCAGCTCAAGAAGATGGGTTCCATCAAGAACATGATGGGCATGCTGCCGGGTGCTGGTCGCATGAAAGAGCAGCTCGACAACTTCGACGAACGCGAGATCACGCGTACTGAAGCAATCATCTACTCGATGACCCCGGCCGAGCGCGCGAACACGAAACTTCTCAACGGCTCGCGCCGCGTGCGCATCGCCAAGGGTTCGGGCATGACCGTCACTGACGTTAATGCACTTGTCAACCGCTTCGAGCAGGCCGCCAAGATGATGAAGACGGTGTCCAAGGGTGGCGTTCCACAGGTTCCCGGCATGGGACCAATGGGCGCGATGGGTCACGGCAAGGGTCGCCCTGCGGCGCCGGCCAAGAAGAAGGGCTCGAAGTCGGGCAACCCCGCCAAGCGCGCTGCCGAGAACGCGGCACTCGCGGCCGGCGGAACGGGCTCGTCGAGCGGAGCATCCGGTGCCGGATTCGGACTCGGCTCGAAAGTACCCGGCACGCCCACGAGTGACGAACTCGAGGCGTTGCAGAAGTTCCTCGGCAACGGCTAAACAGCCTTCGGTGGCAATCGGGCAGCGGATGAGCACGGCCCGATTCGCGCCAAGACACTAGTTTCTGGCAGACTAGGCAGTCGAGTCTTCGTCGAGGTCGACCCTCTAATCAATCTCGACGAGTGAATCCATCAGAGCTTTCGTTGCGTTGCGTCCCCACGTTCGCGACTTTCGTTCACCCATCAATCACTCACAGGAGAATTGTGGCTGTCAAAATCCGTTTGAAGCGTCTCGGAAAACTCCGTTCGCCTCACTACCGCATCGTCGTTGCCGACTCGCGCACCAAGCGCGATGGTCGTGTGATCGAAGAGATCGGTC
>CAZYYL010000217.1:0-2364 GCA_964651425.1 uncultured Microbacteriaceae bacterium
ACGACGGCGTAGGTTGCCCGCGCGATGGCAAGTTCCTCATGTGTGGGCACGACGAGCACGGCCGGTGTCGCGCTTTCGGGCGAAATGCGACGAGGTTCGCCCGACCTCTCCGCGTTTCGATCCGCATCGAGCGTGAGACCAAAATGACCCAGCGGGCCAATCACGCGCTCGCGCACCAGCGCAGAGTTCTCACCGATTCCGGCAGTGAAAACCACCGCATCGAGACCGCCGAGTTGTGCGAAAAAGCCACCAACATAGTGTCGGATGCGGTGCGCAAACACGCTCAACGCAAGTTCCGCCCGCTCATCCCCAGAGCCCACTGCATCGGTGATATCCCGCATGTCCGCCTTGCCTCCAAGACCGAGTAACCCACTCTCGCGGTTGAGAAGTCGATCAAGTTGATCGATCGACATCCCCGCCACACGATTGAGGTGCAACAAGATCGCCGGGTCGATGTCACCCGAGCGCGTGCCCATCACAAGCCCCTCTAGTGGGGTGAAGCCCATGGATGTTTCGGCCGAGCGACCACCGTCAACCGCGCACACCGATGCCCCGTTTCCGAGGTGCAGGATGATGAGCTTGAGTTCGGCGAGCGGGCGCCCGAGAAACTCAGCGGTAGCGTGAGCGACGAATTCATGGCTCGTGCCGTGGAATCCGTACCGACGAATGTCATGGTCGTGCGCGACCTGCGCGTTGAGTGCATAGGTGTACGCCTCGGGCGCGAGCGACTGGTGGAAGGCCGTGTCGAACACGGCAACGTGGGCAAGTTGCGGGAACGCATCCATCGCCGCTTCGATACCGACGAGGTTTGCCGGATTGTGGAGCGGCGCGAGCGTCGACAGGTCGGCAATGCCGTTCAATGTCTTCTCATCAATGAGCGTGGGGCCGGTAAATCGCGTGCCACCGTGCACCACCCGGTGGCCTACAGCGACGGGTGGATGCTCCGCCAAAACGTCGGCCAATTGCTCGAGCATCACATCTACCGCCTCACGGTGATCGTTGATTTCACCCAAGCCGACGCGTTCCACGAGTCCGGACGCCAGGTCTTCGCCCGATTGCACATCGACGAGACGGAATTTGAGCGAGCTCGACCCGCTGTTCAAGACGAGAATCGGAATCATGCGACACCGCCCTGCGCCAAGCTTCCTTGAGCTTGAATCGCCGTGATCACGATCGTGTTGACGATGTCGTCCACCTCGGCGCCACGCGAGAGGTCGTTCACCGGCTTGCGCAGACCCTGCAACACCGGGCCGACGGCAACAGCGCCGGCCGAACGCTGGACGGCCTTGTACGTGTTGTTGCCCGTGTTGAGATCGGGAAAGACGAACACGGTGGCGTTTCCGGCGACGTGAGACTCGGGAAGTTTCGTGCGGGCCACCGCGATGTCGACTGCGGCGTCGTACTGAATCGGGCCTTCGACGGCGAGCTCGGGTCGACGCTCGTGCACGAGCTTCGTCGCTTCGCGCACACGCTCGACGTCGCTCCCGGTGCCCGAATCCCCCGTCGAATAGGAAAGCATGGCGACGCGTGGCTCGATGCCAAACGCGCGCGCCGTCTCGGCTGACGAAATTGCGATGTCCGCAAGCTGTTCGCCCGTCGGGTTCGGAATCACGGCACAGTCGCCGTAAACCAACACACGGTCGGCGAGCGCCATCAAAAACACACTCGACACGACCGAGACGCCCTCGACGGTCTTGATGATCTCGAAGGCGGGGCGAATCGTGTCGGCCGTCGTGTGAATCGCGCCTGACACCATGCCGTCGGCCAGCCCGAAGTGCACCATCATCGTGCCGAAATAGGAGCCGTCGCGAATCGTCTCGCGCGCATCCTCGACGGTCACGCCCTTGTGCGCGCGCAACTTCGCGTATTCAATCGCGAACTTCTCTACAAGTTCGGGGTCACCGGTCGAGATGACCTGTGCGCGATCGAGGTTGATTCCGAGGCGGGTTGCGCGAGCACGCACATCCGCTTCCTCGCCAAGAATCACGATCTCAGCTGCACCCTGGCTCACAACCTCAGCAGCAGCACGCAAAATCCGCTCGTCCGACCCTTCCGGCAACACGATGCGCTTCAATTCGGCCCGCGCACGCTCAAGCAGCGAGTAGCGGAACATCAACGGGGTCAGCACCGAACTCGAGATCGCCTCTACGCGCGCCAGCACTTCGTCCGTCGGCACGGTGGCCGCGAACGCACGTCGCGCCCGCGCAATCTTGTCGGGGTCGTCAAACGTGACCCGCCCGCGAGCACGCGTCACGCGAGTGGTCGTATCGAACGTGCCGAAGTCGCTTGACACAATCGGCACCTGAGTGGAAGCGCCGGCGAGCAGTCGCGTGATGACCTCGGGCAATTCGAACCCACCGTTAA
>CAZYYL010000218.1:0-2362 GCA_964651425.1 uncultured Microbacteriaceae bacterium
GGATACTTTCTATGCTGGCGACTATCATTTAGGAATGACGTCGAGCCGGCTAAAGCCCATCATTGTGATGCCGGCACTCAATGAAGTTGAGTCAATCGTCGCCGTCATCAAGAACATTCAGAAGGTTCAGCCGGCGATTCCGATTCTCGTCGTCGACGACGGGTCGAGCGATGCCACGGCGGCCGTAGCGAAGAGTGCGGGAGCCCGCGTGCTGTCGCTTCCGTTCAACCTCGGGGTCGGTGGAGCGATGCGACTCGGCTTCCGTTATGCGTTGCAAGAGGGTTTTAACACCGTCGTTCAGATCGACGCGGATGGTCAACACGACCCCGCACACGTCGGAGTTCTTCTCGAACAACTGGCCAACGTCGACATCGTGATCGGTGCACGATTTGCCGGAACCGGAAACTACTCGGTTCGCGGACCCCGCAAGTGGGCCATGCGCTTCCTCTCCGGAGTGCTGTCGAGTGTGACCAGCACGAAACTGACTGATACCACTTCCGGATTCAAGGCGAATGGTCCGCGTGCGGTTTCGCTTTTCGCTCGCCATTTTCCGGCGGAGTACCTCGGCGACACCATCGAAGCATTGGTACTTGCATCCCGTGCCGGGCTCACCGTGGCACAGGTTCCTGTCGAGATGCGCGAACGCATGGGCGGGACTCCGTCTCACAACCCCGTGAAGTCGACGATCTACCTGGGCCGTGCCGGAATCGCGCTGCTCTTCGCGCTCGTTCGCCCGCGGTTGAGTGTGCATCAGGAGGTTTCCCCATGAGCGTGATGTCGTACATCCTCGGAATCGTCGCCTCGATTCTCGCGCTGGGGCTGGTCTTCTGGATGCTCCGCGGACGCAAACTTCGCGAGCGTCACGCAATCTGGTGGCTGATTGCTGGGCTCGGCGCGGTCATCATCAGTGTGTTCCCGCAGACGCTCACGTGGGTGGCTGGCTTGTTCGGCGTACAGGTGCCGACGAACCTCGTCTTCTTCGCGAGTATCGCAGTGCTGTTTTTCGTTGCACTTCAGAGCAGTGCGGAACTCACGACCCTCGAAGAGAAGACGCGTCGACTTGCTGAGGACGTCGCGCTGCACCAGCACCGACTCGAAGAACTCGAAAAGAGTGCTTCAAAAAAGGGCGCATCTTCCCAGCGTTAGGGCGCACCCACCACGACGGTCAACCCGTTGTCGGGGCAGGTCGCGTCGAGCGATGACTCGAGTTGCGTATCCGTCGTATGCACCGTGACGGATGCTCCCCACAGGAAGGCAACTTCGCAGACGTTCTCAATGTCACTTGTCGCAAGATAGTAGGCGTACCAACGCAATGGGCCAATTCCATTTACGCTCGGATTTTGAAGTAGCCACATGTCAGAAAGTGTGTCCCCGTCGGGAGTTGACCAGTTGTAGACGACATTCTTCGTGCCGGGTGACGCGAGTTCTGAGATGACAGGGACGAGTGCGTTGTGCCGGGCGATGCCCGTCGACGTGACGAGGTTCAGCGGTGCGAACACGTCGGTGCGACTCGGCGGTTGCACACAGCACAGGATTCCAGCGGTGGCGAGGGCGACGGCGACGAACGCTGCGCGCCGACGACCCGTGCGACCTATGCGCGCGGCGAGACGCGTGCCGACCCCGAGGAACAAGACAATCAGCAGGATGGACGAAATCCAGCCCATCTTGGCGGGGTAGTAACCCCAGAGTGTTTCGGAGTCGCGGCGTTGATAGAGCAAATACGCACAAGCGAAGGCCGCCGCCGAACTCACTGCGAGAACGCCGAACATGAGGGGGCGATCATCGGGTCGTGTTGATCCCAACGCGATAGCCGTGACGACGACGGCCACGAGAGTGAGGGCAAACAGCCACGACGGGTAGTTGAACATTCCGCCGTCAAGAGACAAGGCCGTGGACTCTCGCGCAACGTCACGAAGTGTGACCAACAGCACGTAGGCGACTACGACGCCCCATGCGCAGATCGCCGACACGAGGTGCGGGAGGTTGCGCGTGCGGGAAATTTGGATTGACTGCACGGCGAGAAGTGCGAGCGGGATGAGCGCGAGCGGGGCCCACGTTGCCAACAGGGCCGTGGTGCTCAACGCCAAGGCGAACGAGACAACCACGGGGTGCTCGCGACCTTCTCGCCAGGCATTCCACGCACCTAGCAAAATCACGAGCGACAGTGAGGCGTTGAGATACCCCAAGTCGAAGGACCAGCCGCCGACGTACCACGACCACGGGAGGAGTGCCCCGGCAACCCCGAGCACAATCTGCCACCGCGGGTGACGGTTCGGCACGAATCGCATTAGGGCGACACAGGCGAGGACGCTGGCCGCAATCACGAAGAGTAGCCAGAGGTTGCCGATGGCGGTGGTGTCAT
>CAZYYL010000219.1:0-2352 GCA_964651425.1 uncultured Microbacteriaceae bacterium
GTGCTCCGCGCGTACCGCGCGGTGATTTCTCCCTTGTACGGCGATGTCTGTCGTTACTACCCGTCGTGTTCGCACTACTCGCTCCAAGCGGTCCAGGCACATGGATTGAGTAAGGGTTCCTGGCTGACGGCGCGTAGGCTTGTGCGTTGTCACCCGTGGGCGAGTGGCGGAATAGATGACATTCCGCCGAGCACGCGTTCGGACATCCACCTCACCGCATTTGGCTTCGTTGTTCTGAATCAACAGGAAAGGGCATAGCGCTCCCCATGGATATTTTTGGAGTCATTCTCTGGCCCATCAAGTGGCTCGTGGAGCTTGTACTGGTGGCATTCCACTGGCTGTGGACATTCATCGGCATGGACCAGAATGCCGGGGCGACATGGGTGCTGGCAATCGTCGGTCTCGTGCTCGTTGTGCGCGCCGCTTTGATTCCCGTCTTCGTGCGCCAGATTCGTAGCCAGCGCAAGATGCTCGAAATTGCGCCGGAACTCAAGAAGATCCAGGACAAGTACAAGGGCAAGCGTGATCAGTACTCCCGCGAGAACATGTCGCGCGAGACAATGGCCCTCTATAGCAAGCACGGCACGAACCCACTGAGTTCGTGCTTGCCCTTGTTGCTGCAGATGCCGATCTTCTTCGCGCTCTTCTCTGTTCTTAACGAAGCACAGAAGGGCAACGCCGGCGTCGGCCCATTGAACGCCGAGCTCGCGACGTCGTTCGCGAACGCCAGCGTATTTGGAATCGCCCCGCTGCACGCGAGCTTCCAGAGTGCGCTCGAGTCGAATCCCGTGAACGTGACGGTCATGATCATCGCCGCGAGCCTCGTCGTCATCATGACCGCGTCGCAATTCATCACGCAGTTGCAAATCATGTCGAAGAACATGTCAGAGGAAACGAAGGCTTCGCCGCAGTTCCGTCAGCAGCGAATCATGCTGTATATCCTTCCGCTCGTTTTTGCCGTGTCAGGATTCGCGTTCCCCCTCGGCGTGATGACGTACTGGCTTGTGTCGAACATCTGGACAATGGGACAGCAGTTCGTCGTCATCCGCAATATGCCCACCCCAGGTAGCCAGGCGGCGAAGGATCGCGAGGAGCGGCTCGCACGTCGCGGGAAGCTTCCGTTAGCCACGGCAGTCATTGTCGAAGAAGAGCCACAGCAACCTCAACGCCAACAGCCGATGAGCAAGTCGCGCGCCAAGAAGAATTCAGGAAAGAAGGGCCAGAAATGACGGATGACACCAACAACGCGTCTCTCTCCACGTTGGAGCAGGAAGGCGAAGTCGCCGCGGACTACATCGAGGAATTACTCGATGTCTGCGATCTTGACGGAGACCTCGTCATCGACGCACGCAATGGCCGCGCATATGTCACCGTGACGTCTAACCAAAAGGATGACCTTACCGCGTTGTCGTCGCCAGATGTCGTGGCAGCTCTTCAGGAACTCACGCGTATTGCCGTGCAGAACCAGACGGGCGAGTTTTCACGACTTATTCTCGACATTGGTGGCTCGCGCGAAGAACGCGCCCGCAACCTGGAAGCGCTCGTTGACGCGGCTATCGCTCGTCTTGAGGGCGGCGCAGCCGCTGCCGCATTGCCCCACATGAGCTCGTACGAGCGCAAGCTCGTGCACGACCTCGTGTCTGAGCGCGGCTACGTGTCGGAATCACAGGGCGAGGGTCGCGACCGCCACACGGTCATCACTGGCCGCGCATAGTTTCACGTGAAACATCGATGACCGGCGTCGAACCCGAACCGCCTTTCGCGGCACGTGTCTTCGGTGACCGCATTGATCAGGCGCGTGCGTTTACGACGAATCTCGCACAGCACGGCGAAGAACTCGGGCTCATTGGCCCACTGGAGTTGGGCCGTTTGTGGACCCGACACATCGCCAATTGCGGGCTCGTCGCTCCGCTACTTAGCTCGGGCGCCCGAGTCGGCGACGTGGGATCGGGCGCGGGGTTGCCCGGGCTGGTACTCGCCCTCGCACGTCCCGATGTGGAGATGATGCTGATTGAACCGATGGACCGCCGGGTTCAGTGGTTGAAATCTCAGGTTCAGGAATTAGGTCTCGTGAACACACGAGTGATTCGAGCCCGGGCCGAAGAGGTGGCCGGCGAGAACCTCGATCAAGTCACGGCCCGAGCCGTCAGCGCACTCAAGACACTCATTCCGTTGACCGCACCCCTGGTAAAACCCGGCGGAGAGCTCGTCTTGATGAAGGGGGCTGGCGCTTCGAACGAAGTTAAGGCGGCCGCCAAACAAGTGTCAAAGTTTAGGTTGCGCGATGTCGGTGTAGTCGAACTCGGGGGCAATGACCTCGGAGAAACGACGTGGGTCGTTCGGGCTAAGGTT
>CAZYYL010000220.1:0-2336 GCA_964651425.1 uncultured Microbacteriaceae bacterium
GTGGCTGGACTCCGTTGTCAGCCAAGAAGTTGGAACTCTCGCCGTCGGTGAATCGGCAGAAGCTCTGTTGCTCGATGCCAATGGTCGAATCGAGCGCGCGATGCACGTTCTCGATGACGGCACCGCCACCTGGCTGATTGTCGAGCGCGATGCAGCCGGTCTCGCGGTGTGGCTCGACCGCATGGTGTTCCGCCGCAAGGTTGCGGTTGCTGACCTGAGTGCCGAGTTCACAGTCATTGGTTTCTTTGACGGTGGATGCGCCGCGCCCGTCGTGGCGTCTCTCACCGCTGCTCCCAACGGAGTGGCCCTCACCTGGATCGACCCGTGGTCGCACGTGAGCCTCGGCGGTTGGCAGTACGCGGGCGGCGGCCGCGGTACGAGCCCCCATCCCGCCGCAGGTTGGACGTACCACGAAGCGTTGCTGCCCGCGGGCACGGCGTTGCCCGGCGCGCCCGCCGGCTCACCCACCCAAGCTGGCACGCTGGCCCTTGACGCCCTCCGCATCGCGGCCTGGCGCCCCGCGCTCGCCGACGTCGACGAGACGAGCATCCCGCACGAGTTTGACTGGCTGCGCTCCGCGGTGCACCTGTCGAAGGGCTGTTACCGCGGACAAGAAACGGTGGCCAAGGTGCACAATCTCGGACATCCACCACGTCGTCTCGTTGCGCTCGACCTTGACGGAAGCGAAGTCATCCTTCCCGAGCACGGGTGGTCGGTCGCGCTTGCCGAAGACACCACCAACGTTGTCGGCCACATCACCTCGGCCGCGCGCCACTTCGAAGACGGACCCATCGCGCTCGCACTCATCAAGCGAAATGTGGCAGTGGATGCTTCACTCGTCGTGATGGCTTCCGACGGCACCAGCCAGCCCATCGCCGCCAACCAGACGGTCATCGTTCCGCCCGACGCGGGCAAGACGGCGAACGTCCCTCGGATTACTCGCGACCGAGTGCGCCCCACGCGATCGTAATTTCGCCGAGTCGCCACCGCGTGCGACCGGCGAGCACGGGCCAGCCGTTAGCACGCATCGACTCGACCGTGGCCATCCATCGCTGTGTAGCGCTGAAGGTGCTTAAGGCCGCGTGCACCGCCCACCATCTGTCGATGTCGGTCATCAGCTGATGCACGGGGTCACCCGGCACATTGTGGTGGATGAGCGCTTTCGGCAAACGTTCGGCCGCGATGCTCGGCGCTTCGAGTCCCTCGAGCTTGAGCGAGATGGTGAGCGACTGCGGACCGCCGGCACTTCCGGGACCACCAGGCGTTAGCGCGATCCACGTCGATACGCGACCGATTTCGTCACACGTGCCCTCGACCAACACCCCGCCCGGTTGCACGGCCGCGAGCATTGAGTTCCATGCGGCGGGCACGTCTGCTTCGTCGTATTGCCGCAACACATTGAACGCGCGAATCGCCACAGCTTGTCGCCCGCGAGGCAACGGGGTTTCGAAGCCCCCGAGCTCGAAGCGAATGGGCGGATGCGCATCCGCCATACCCCAACGACTCAGGTCTGCGCGGGCCGAGGCAACACGCTCCGGATCAATCTCAAATCCGACGACCTCGATCTCGGGCCGAACCCGTATCAGACGTTCGCGCAGTTCGACGGTGGTGATGGCACTCGCGCCGTAACCCAAGTCGACCACTAGGGGGTCGCCCGTCGTTCGCAGGCCGGGCCACGTCTGAATCCATCGGTCGACGCGTCGAAGACGATTCGGATTCGTCGTTCCTCGCGTGATGTTCCCGACCGGCATGAAAGCAAGTCTTGCCTAGACTTGAGCCATGACGCACACTCTGATCCTTCTCCGTCACGGAAACAGCGACTGGAACCAGAAGAACCTCTTCACCGGCTGGGTGGATGTTCGCCTCAGCGACCAGGGTATCGGCGAGGCCAAGCGCGCGGGTGAACTTCTCGCAGCCAAGAACGTGATGCCCGACGTGTTGTACACGTCGCTGCTCACGCGTGCGATTCAGACCGCGAATCTCGCGCTCGAAGAGGCCGACCGCCTCTGGATTCCGGTCAAGCGCAGCTGGCGTCTCAACGAGCGTCACTACGGTGCGCTGCAGGGAATGGACAAGGCGCAGACTCTCGCGCAGTACGGTCCCGAGCAATTCCAAATTTGGCGTCGTTCGTTCGACGTTCCGCCGCCACCCATCGCCGATGACGCTGAATGGTCGCAGATAGATGACCCGCGCTATGCCGGCATTGACGGCAGGGTGCCAGCGACCGAATGTCTCAAAGACGTCATCGACCGCATGATCCCGTACTGGAACAGCGACATCGTGCCCGACCTCAAGGCCGGCAAGACGGTGCTCGTTACGGCACACGGCAACTCGTT
>CAZYYL010000221.1:0-2289 GCA_964651425.1 uncultured Microbacteriaceae bacterium
TCGGCCGCGAGTCTCGCCGGTATCGAAGTCGCCCGTGCCGACAAGAAGAACCCCGCCCATCTCGACCTCACGATCGACCGATACATGGCCGCGTACTCGATGGTGTTTGGGTTCGGTGGCATCCCGTTGCTGTACATGGGCGATGAGATCGGGATGTTCAACGACCCGTCCTTCGAGAAAGACCCCGCCAAGGCGGCCGACAACCGCTGGATTCACCGACCCAAGATGCCGTGGCCGGTCGCAGATGCGGCAGCCGAGTCCGCGAATGGCGCCGGTGAACCGGGAACGATGTCCGCCGCGCAGGTTGCCTCGCGTATCCGCTCACGTATTCAGCACGTGATTGCGGTGCGCAAGACTCTTGTCGGACTCCACGCGAGCGTCGCCACCAACGTTCGCGCGGGTCGCCAGCGCGGTGTCGTCGTGTTCGACCGAAAACACCCAGCCGGAGACGTCGTGCAGGTCTACAACCTCTCGGATGAGGGCCGCTGGATTGACACCGATGAGCTCGGCGGATTGTCCGGGCGACTGACCGACCACATCACGGGCGTCTCGTTCGACATCGGGCACGGCCTGCCGCTCGCCCCTTACGAAGTTCGGTGGTTCACCCACGCTGTCGGCGAATAGGGTCTGCCCAATAGGCTCATAGGCGTCCCCTCGCACTTCATCTCATAGGACTTGCCATGACCGAATCACCGTTGCTTCACCCTGCCGACAATGCTGCCGTTCGCGACGCCGACACCGGCAACGTGTTCCACTCGTGGTCGGCCCAGGGAACTCTGAACCCGTTCGTCATCGCCGGCGGACTTGGTTCGCGCGTTTGGGATTACGAGGGCAACACGTACCTCGACTTCTCGAGCATGTTGGTCAACGTGAACATCGGGCACCAGCACCCGAAGGTGATTGCCGCGATTAAAGCCCAAGCGGATGTACTGACCACCGTTGCCCCCGCACACGCGAACAACATGCGCGCGTTGGCGGCACAGAAAATTCTGGCTCACGCACCTGCCGGCTTCAACAAGATCTTCTTCACCAACGGTGGGGCGGATGCGAACGAAAACGCCATTCGTATGGCGCGCCTGCACACCGGCCGCGACAAGGTGATCTCGTTCTACCGCTCGTACCACGGCAACACCGGAGCGGCCATTGTGTCGACGGGCGATTGGCGGCGCATCCCGAACGAATTCGCTCGTGGGCACAAGCACGTGTTTGGTCCGTACCTGTATCGCTCGGAGTACTGGTCGACCAGCCCGGAGCAGGAGACCGAACGCGCCTTGCACTTCTTGGAGCGCACGATTCAAGCGGAAGGCGCCGACGGCATCGCCGCGCTGTTGATCGAGACCGTGCCCGGCACCGCGGGAATTCTTACGCCCCCGCCCGGATATCTCGCCGGTGTTCGAGCACTTGCCGACAAATACGGCATCCTCCTGATTCTCGACGAGGTCATGGCGGGCTTCGGTCGCACGGGCGAGTGGTTCGCATTCAACGCGTTCGACGTCGTGCCCGACCTCATCACCTTTGCGAAGGGCGTGAACTCGGGTTACATCCCAGTCGGCGGTGTCATCATCAGCGATGACATTGCGCACGCATTTGACGAACGCGTTTTTCCGGGCGGACTCACGTATTCGGGTCACCCCCTCGCGTGTGCGAGCATCGTCGCCACAATCGAAGCGATGGAAGACGAAAAGGTCGTCGAGAACGCGAAGCACATCGGAGCGACCGTGCTCGGGCCAGGCCTTGAGGCGCTCAAGGCGAAGCACGCCGTCATCGGCGATGTACGCGGATCAGGGGTGTTCTGGGCAGTCGAGTTTGTCGTCGACCGCGAGTCGAAGCAGCCGGTGGATGCGGCATGGATGGGCAAACTCAAGACCGCCCTGCTTGCCCACAACCTCCTCCCATTCATGGCGGACAATCGCCTGCACGTCGTTCCACCGTGTGTCGTGACCGAGGACGAAGCGTGCGAAGGTCTCGCGATTATTGATGCGGTGCTCAGCGAACTAGAGTGAGCGCAAGGCACTTGCCTTGACGTAGTCCCAAGGAAAGTTGCTCCATGAACTCCCCCATTTCCCCGCGCCGCGCGTGGGTTACTCTCGCTGTGCTCCTCACTGGCATGTTCATTTCGCTGCTCGACGCGACCATTGTGAATGTCGCGTTGCCGAGCATCCGCGTCAGTTTGAACGCCGGAGAATCGGCACTGTCGTGGATCATTTCGGGCTATGCCCTCGGCCTCGGCCTTGCACTCATTCCGGCCGGTCGCGTTGGTGACCGGATCGGGCACAAGTGGGTGTTCAT
>CAZYYL010000222.1:0-2283 GCA_964651425.1 uncultured Microbacteriaceae bacterium
GACCAGATGCGCTCGTACGTGCTTGCGCCGTACCAAATGGTGAAAGACCTGCGTACTGAATACGAAGTGAACAATCCGTCGGCCGTGTTCGACGGCGACATCGACGGGTTCATTTCGGCGGGTATCCGCTGGCGCAAGCGCGCTGTCGAGTAACGCGCGTCGCTCAGGTAAATCGAGCGTGTGCCGACCTAGGCTCGAGCCAGAATGATTCTCTTCGACAAGGTCACCAAGAAGTATCCGGGCACCACGCGCCCGGCTCTTGACGCCATCGACCTCAACATCGCGCGTGGCGAGTTCGTCTTTCTCGTCGGTGCCTCCGGATCGGGTAAATCGTCCTGTCTGCGCATGATGATCAAAGAAGATCGTCCGACGCGCGGCAACATCCACGTGCTCGGCCAAGACCTCGGCACGGTGTCATCGCGCAAGGTGCCGTATTTCCGCCGAAAGCTCGGCGTAGTCTTCCAAGACTTCCGTCTGCTACCGAACAAGACGGTGTTCGACAACGTCGCTTTCACGCTTCAGGTGATCGGCAAGTCGCGCGGATTCATTCAAGAGGCCGTTCCCGACGTGCTCAAGATGGTTGGTCTCGCCGGCAAGTCGGGTCGCTACCCGCACGAACTCTCCGGTGGTGAGCAACAGCGTGTGGCCATTGCTCGCGCCATCGTCAACAAGCCGGCACTTCTGCTTGCCGATGAGCCAACGGGTAACCTCGACCCCGCAACGAGCGCGGGAATCATGGCCCTCCTCGAGGCCATTAATGCGTCCGGCACGACCGTCGTGGTTGCAACGCACGCCGCTGACTTCGTCGATCAGATGAAGAAGCGCGTGGTCGAACTTTCGGCCGGCGTGATTGTGCGTGACGAGCGCGAGTCCGGATACGGCAAAACCGCGGCCATCCCGATTCAAAAGGGTGCCGACGAGAAGAAGCCCGCGACGGGTTCGACCAAGCGTGCGCCGGCAACGAGCGCCTCGCCGACGACAAAGATTGTGACGATAGCGGATGCGCCCCAGGTGATGAGCCAGACGGACGCCTTCGAGCGTCTCCCGAAGTTTGCCGACACGAGTGACATCGCACTGGATCCGGTGCCCGGCATGCCCGACGCATTCTCACCGTTTGTCGACGCTGAGATCGACGAGTCGACCGACATGGGCTCGCTGATGTACGACATGCTCGACTCGGGTGTTGTCCCTCGCCTGACGGATGCTGCGGGCGACCGCAAAATCGACCAGTCGAGTTTGCCGGTGACCGAGCGCTTGCGCGCTCAGGCTCAGCGCCGAGCCAAGACTGACGGATCCGAGGACCAGTCAGTGGGGCCCGTCCAATGAGATTCGCACTCGTCTGGGCCGAAGCGGCCAATGGCCTAAAGCGCAACGCGTCGATGGTCGTCTCTGTCGTGTTGGTGACGTTTATCTCACTGACGTTCGTGGGCACGGCCATCCTGCTGCAAATGCAAACCGGCACGATGAAGAACTTCTGGTACGACAAGGCGCAGGTCGCCGTGTACATGTGTACCTCGGTCTCGTCGGGTGAAACGTGCGCCGACGGAGAAGCGACAAACGTGCAGGTCAATGCCGTCGAGTCGATATTGAAGTCGGATGTACTCGCACCGTTCATCGACAAGTACTACTTCGAGAACCACGACCAGGCGTTCGAGAATTTCCAGCGTCAGTTCAAGGGCAACCCGGTCGCCGAGTACGTAACTCCGGAACAGCTCAACCAGACGTTCTGGGTCAACCTCAAAGACCCGTCGCAGTCTGAGGTGCTCGTCGAAGCTCTCGGCAGTCAGGCCGGCGTTGAAGCCGTGACCGACCAGCGCGCGTACCTCGATCAGATCTTCGCGATTCTCAACGCCGGAAGTTACACCGCCATCGGCATCGCCGTGCTCATGCTGATTGCCGCCGCCCTGCTGATCGCAACAACGATTCGTCTGTCGGCGTTCTCGCGCCGACGAGAGCTGGGCATCATGCGTTTGGTGGGTGCGTCAAACGCGTTCATCCAGACCCCGTTCATTCTCGAGGGCGTGTTCGCCGCGTTCGTCGGGTCGCTGCTCGCCGGCGGAGCCATCGTGGGAATCGTGCAATTCTTCGTGCAGGGATACCTCGCGGTGAACATCCCGCTCACATCGTTTGTTGGCGTGGGGGATGCGCTCATCATCGTTCCCGCGCTGCTCGTGATTGGCTGTCTCTTAGCGGCGGTGTCGGCGAACTTCGCGATCACGCGCTACCTGAAGATCTAGCGACTCGCGGGCGCAACGCCGCGCGAATCGGTTAGTGCAGAGCGCT
>CAZYYL010000223.1:0-2283 GCA_964651425.1 uncultured Microbacteriaceae bacterium
GACTTGTCGAAGGTGGGGCCTGCCGTGGCGACCGCCGCGATGGCGCTGTCTCGAGAGGCGGCCCGAAGTAGGTTCCTGTTGAACTGAAAGATGCGCCCACCCCAAAGCTCGCACTGGCAAACTATGCTCATGGTCGAAACGTCGCCTGCCATCAACCTCGACCACGTGACCATACGTCGAAGTGGCAAGTCGACCCTCGACGATGTTTCCTTTACCGTCGAGCGCGGTGAGCATTGGGCAATCATCGGCCCGAACGGTGCGGGCAAGTCCACGTTGCTCGCCGTCTGCGCAACTTCCACACTGCCCGTGCGCGGTACCGCCACGATTCTCGGTCGCCAAGTTGGCAACGTTCCCGTGAGTGAGATTCGCGAACGGATTGGCTACGTCACCACCCACCACCGCTTGGACTGGCCGATGACCACGCGCGACATCGTGCTGACCGCGTTCACGAACACCATCGAAACACCCATGCGATGGCGGCCAACGCCCGAACAAACATCGGCAGCGGATGCCCAACTCGCCCGCTTCGGACTCTCTCGCGTTGCCGACACCACGTGGCGCGCCCTCTCTCAAGGCGAGCTGGGGCGCACGCTCCTCGCGCGAGCGACCCTCACGAAACCCGAATTAGCCCTTTTCGACGAGCCCGCAGCGGGTCTGGATCTCGCGGCGCGAGAACAGGTGCTCGACACCATCGATGAGATGGTGACGCGCAACCCGATGCTCACGAGCGTCATGATCACGCACCACCTTGAAGAGTTGCCGACCACGACGACGCACGCTGCCCTGATGAGCGGGGGCAAGATCATCGCGCGAGGCCCGGCCGCTGAGGTACTCACATCGGATAACCTGACCGAATGTTTCGGGCTGCCCATCGTCGTCGACTTCTCTCACGGCCGGTGGTCGAGCCGGAGCGGTCGTCGTGCCTGATTCGCCGGCCCACAGCTCGAAGGCTCCAAATCCGGTGCAATCCCCGTCAATGATCTCGCGCGTGTCCGACGTGCTGCGCATCTTTCAGGGCAAAGACAAGTCGTTCACGATGAGTGAGATTGGCCGTCGCACCGGAATTCCCAAAGCGAGCGCATCCCGTATCGTCAACGACCTCATCGACGTTGGTCTACTCGAACATGACGGCGACAAAGTGCAGCTGGGGTTGCGGATGTTCGAACTCGGTCAGCACGCTAACCGCCCGATTGACCTCCGGAAGTTCACAATGCCCACAATGAGCGAACTCATGAAAGCGACCGGTCAGACCGTTCACCTCGCCGTGCTCGAGGGCACCGAGGTCGTTTACATCCAGATTCTCCGCAGTCGTTCAACTCCACCGCTTCCGTCACGTGTTGGCGGCCGCCTTCCCGCATACGCAACCGGCGTGGGCAAAGTGCTCCTCGCCTATGCCGTACCGTCGGTGGTCGATGAAATCTGCGGCGGGCCGATGCCTGCGATTGGCCCCAATACGATTACTGACCCGGTCCGTCTGCGCAATGAATTAGTTGCCATTCGAGCGAATCACATGGCCTTCGAAAGGGAAGAGTCAACAGCGAATGTGGGATGCGCCGCCGCGCCGATTCTCAACGCTCAAGGCGAGGCGTTCGCGGCCATCTCGGTCTCGGTGCACCTGCATCAAACCGACTTATCCAAGATGGGTCCGGCGGTTGCCACCGCAGCCATGGCGTTGTCGCGCGAGGCCGCGCGGTTGCGCATCCTGCAGCACTAAGTCACGCAGCGACGAGGAAGTCGTCCCAGTCCGCCATCCGCCGCTCAAGGCCCATCGCAAACCACGCTGGTCCACTCGGCATCCGCGGGGTCATCGAAAGCTTCCACCCGAGTTCGCGCAACAGCCGGTCGCTCTTCACGTTATTGCACTTGAAGCAACAGGCCACAAGGTTCTCCCAACTGTCCTGCCCTCCGCGTGACCGCGGAACGACGTGATCGATGGTCGTTGCGGAGGCACCACAATACGCGCAACGGAATCCGTCACGACGCAGAATTCCCCGCCGAGAAACAGGAATGCGCCGCACATACGGGACTCGTACGTAGCGGCGCAGAACGATGACGCTGGGGCGATCAAACGTTGTGGACACAGTTTGTATCGGATGCTCGGGGTCAGTCTTGATGATCGACGCCTTGTTGTTCAGCACGAGCATGAGCGCTCGCCTAAACGAGACGACCGCAAGCGGCTCGTATCCCGCGTTCAACACCAGTGTCTGCATCAGGCCCCCTTCGCGCCGGTCCCGCGTGGCTCGCAGGACGATCAGAAGTTCTTGACCACACGGTAAACCCGAA
>CAZYYL010000224.1:0-2269 GCA_964651425.1 uncultured Microbacteriaceae bacterium
CGCTCGATCGTCGGCACAGGCGGTTTCACGCTGTATCGCGTGGGCGTGACGAAAGACGTGTCGGTCGAAACCGCAGATGGTGAGCACGCGACTCGCAAATACGTCTCCGTCGACGGTGGGATGAGCGACAACGCACGCCCCGCGCTCTACGGAGCCGACTACTCGGTGCGCATCGCGAACCGCACGTCGACGGCCGAACCGGCACTCGTGCGCATCGCGGGTAAGCACTGCGAGTCGGGTGACATCGTTGTGAACGCCGATTATCTGCCTGCCGACGTGGCACCAGATGATCTGCTCGCCGTGCCCGCCACCGGCGCCTACTGTTTCTCGCTCGCGAGTAACTACAACTACCTTGCGCGTCCGGCCGTTGTGGCCGTGCGCGACGGAAAAGCCCGCGTCATCGTGCGTGGCGAAACCGAAGCCGACCTGCTGTCGCGAGACGCCGGCGTCTAACGCCACACCACCGTAAGGACATCCATGATCAATTACCGCTCACTTCGCGTCGCCCTGCTCGGCGGCGGAACCGTTGGTGCCCAGGTTGCCCGCATTCTGCTCGAACACCGCGATGAACTCGCCGCGCGAGTCGGTGCGACGCTCGACCTCGTCGGTATCGCCGTGCGTGATCTCAACGCACCGCGCTCGGCCGACCTGCCGAAAGAACTCTTCACGACCGACGCCGAGTCGCTCATCTTGGGGGCCGACATCGTCATCGAGGTCATGGGCGGTCTCGAGCCCGCGCGCACGTACATCCTGCAGGCGCTGAATTCGGGTGCGGATGTTGTCACTGCGAACAAGGCGCTGCTCGCAAGCCACGGCCCCGAGATTTACGCGACCGCTGAACAGGTCGGCGCGCAGGTGTACTACGAAGCAGCCGTTGCCGGAGCGATTCCAATCATCCGCCCGTTGCGCGACAGCCTCGCCGGCGACCGCATCAACCGCGTCATGGGCATCGTCAATGGCACGACGAACTTCATTCTTGACGCGATGGATGCGACGGGCGCAAGTTTCGACGACGCACTCGCCGTTGCCACAGAGCTCGGTTACGCCGAAGCCGACCCGACGGCGGACGTCGACGCGTTCGACGCCGCCCAGAAGGTGGCCATCCTTGCCGGACTCGCGTTCCACACGCACGTTCCTCTTGAGAAGGTGTACCGCGAAGGAATCCGTTCCGTCACGGGCCAGACGGTTGAGTTCGCGCGCAAGGCGGGCTACGTCGTGAAACTGCTCGGTATTGCCGAACGAGTGACCAATCCCGCCACCGGTGAAGAGGGCGTCTCGGCTCGCGTTTATCCGGCACTGATTTCGCGCGAGCATCCCCTCGCCGCTGTTCGCAAGGCGAACAACGCCGTCTTCGTCGAGGCCGAAGCGGCCGGAAGCCTCATGTTCTATGGCGCAGGCGCCGGCGGACCCGAAACGGCCTCGGCCGTCATGGGTGACGTTGTCTCGGCCGCTCGTCGTCATGTGATCGGCGGACCCGGTCAGGCTGAGTCGAGCTACGCCACCATTCCCGTGCTGCCCGTGTCGGAAATCACCACGCGGTACCACGTCACGCTGTCGGTCGCCGACCAGCCAGGTGCGCTCGCCGCCGTGGCAAACGTGTTCAGCACGCACGGCGTCTCGGTCGAACTCGTCGAACAAGGGGTGTTGGGTACTGAGGCGGTTACGGCGTCACAAGAGGCGACGGCTACGCTAGTAATCGGCACGCACGCCGCCCTCGAATCGGATCTTGCGGCCACCGTAACGGCACTGTCGCAGCTCGACGCAGTTCGCAGTGTGGTTTCGGTCCTACGAATTGAAGGAGCCTGATGGCTAAGCAGTGGCGCGGAGTTCTTCCCGAATACGCCGACCGTCTGAACATCTCGGACAAGACCCCGATCATCACGTTGGGCGAGGGTGGCACGCCGCTCATCCCGGCCGCCGCACTGTCGGCTCGTACCGGCGCCAACGTGTGGGTCAAATACGAAGGCATGAACCCGACGGGCTCATTCAAGGACCGCGGAATGACGATGGCCATCTCGAAGGCCGTCGAGCACGGCGCGAAGGCGGTCATCTGCGCGTCCACCGGTAACACCAGCGCCTCGGCTGCCGCCTACGCCACGCACGCGGGAATCACCGCTGCGGTGCTCGTGCCCGAGGGCAAGATTTCGATGGGCAAGCTGTCACAGGCCGTCGCGCACAACGCCGAAATTCTGCAGCTCCAGGGAAACTTTGACGACTGCCTCGATGTCGCTCGCGACCTCGCCGCGAACTACCCCGTGCACCTCGTCAA
>CAZYYL010000225.1:0-2263 GCA_964651425.1 uncultured Microbacteriaceae bacterium
AAGAGATCGAGGCCCGCAACATCGCTGCGGGGCGTGATCCCAAGGTCGGATACGACAATGCTGACCGTGACCTCAATGACGAGCAGAAGGCAGCGTTTCGCGCTGAAGGTCGTGAGCCCGCTCTGCGTCTGCGTGTTCCCGACGAGGACATCTCGTTCGACGACCTCGTACGTGGCGAGATCACTTTCCCTGCCGGGTCGTTCCCCGACTTCGTCGTCGTTCGCCCGAACGGTGACCCGCTGTACACGCTGGTGAACCCGGTCGACGATGCGATCATGCGCGTGACGCACGTGTTGCGCGGCGAAGACTTGCTCTCGTCGACACCCCGCCAGATTGCTCTGTATCACGCGATGATCGACGCTGGCATTGCCACGCACATCCCTCGCTTCGGGCACTTGCCTTACGTGATGGGGGAGGGCAACAAGAAGCTCTCAAAACGAGACCCCGAGTCGAACTTGTTCCACCACCGTGACCGTGGGTTCATTCCCGAGGGTCTGCTCAACTACCTCGCGCTGCTCGGCTGGTCGATTTCGGCCGACCGCGATGTGTTCAGCCTCGCCGAGATGGCGAAGGCGTTTGACGTGACGAGCGTCAACCCGAACCCCGCGCGCTTCGACCTTAAGAAGGCCGAGGCCATCAACGGCGACCACATCCGCCTGTTGCCGGTCGACGATTTCACTCGTCGTCTCGCGGCCACACTTCAGGCGGCCGGTGTTCTCTCGGGTGATCCCGGCGACCCGGTTGCCGACACCGACTTCACGGTGCTCACCGAAGCGGCCCCGCTCGTGCAGACACGTATGAACCTGCTCGGCGAGGCGCCGGCGATGCTGGGGTTCCTGTTCACCACGGCCGACAAGCTGACGTGGGATGAGGATGCGGTCGCCGGGCTGCCCGAGAACGCCGAGGAGGTCATCGCCCGAGGTGTGGCTGTGCTCGAGGCGCTCGCCGAGGGCGAATGGCAGACGGCGGGCATCCAGTCAGCTCTCGAACACGAGCTGATCGAGGTCATGGAACTCAAGCCGCGCGTCGCCTATGGCCCGCTGCGCACCGCGATTTCGGGCAAGCGCATCTCGCCACCGTTGTTTGAGTCGATGGAGATTCTCGGCAAGGAAGAGACACTCGCACGCTTGCGGGTCTTTGCCGCGCGCTAGCCCGATTTAGTCGAGTGGGCCTCGTGCGCTAGGCTTGCTCACCGGGCCAGTCTTCTGGCGAAGCCCTTGGGGTATGGTGTAATTGGCAACACGGCTGATTCTGGTTCAGTTGTTCTTGGTTCGAGTCCAGGTACCCCAGCAAGTTCTCTCACCACTTCGCCCTCGCATCCGCGGGGGTTTTCTCTTGCTCAGACCGCCTGTTTTGGTGCATGGTACGACCCTGATGTCATTACCGCCAGAAAACTTTTCCGGCGCACCCCGAGAGATAGCTGACAGGCACCGAATTGGGCGATATGTTCACATTTGGCGCGCACAGATGCGTGCTACAAGCTACACACTCCAGTCAACTGAAAGGGATTACTCATGGCTGAGTCATCGCCCAGCGTTCTGCACCGTTTCCTCGCCGAGGTGTGGGGAACGTTCCTCCTCGTCTTCGCTGTCGTCAGTGCAGCCCTCTTCGCCACCGCTTTCCAGGGCTCGGGTGAAACCAACCCCAACGGTGCCGGCTTCCTCGGTGTCGCCTTCGCTCTCGGTATCGCGGTGCTCGTCGGTGCGTACACCGTCGGTGGCGTATCCGGTGCTCACTTCAACCCCGCTGTCACGCTTGGCCTCGCCGTCAACGGGCGCATCGGTTGGAAAGACACGTGGTGGTACATCGTCGCTCAGCTCATCGGTGGTCTGCTCGGTTCGACCGCGGTCTACCAGATTGCTGCGGGCAACGAGATGATGGGCTTCCTTTACAACCAGACGGTCAACGGATTCGCGTCGACCGGTTTCGGTGAGCACTCGCCGATGCACTTCGGCCTCGTCGCCGTTGCTCTCATGGAGACCATCACCACCGCAATCCTCGTGTGGGTCATCCTCGGTGCAACGCACAAGAGCTCGCCGGCCGGATTCGCTCCGATCGCCATCGGTTTCACGCTGGTTCTGCTGAACATCATTGCTGTTCCCGTTTCGGGTGGTTCGTTCAACCCGGCCCGTTCGATCGCAACCGCCGTCTACGGTGGCGCGGGCGCGCTCGAGCAGGTCTGGGTGTTCATCGTGTTCCCGATCGTGGGTGGACTCATCGCTGGTGCGACGTTCGCTCCGCTCTTCGGACGCAAGAACTAGTC
>CAZYYL010000226.1:0-2260 GCA_964651425.1 uncultured Microbacteriaceae bacterium
GTGAGCAGGGTGCAAAGACCCTCCGCGGCGGAAAGATGGAAGACGTCATCTTCGCCGGTACGTCCACGCGTGGTCCGCTCGGGCGCGCTGAAGTTTTGCTCACCATCGACAACTCCGACGGTGCACTTCCCATCGAGTACAGCGAAGTGACCATTTCGCGTACGCTTTTCCGCAACGGTCAGAGTGAGTACGCCATCAACGGTGAGTCGTGCCGCCTGCTCGACGTGCAAGAGCTGCTCAGCGACTCCGGTCTCGGTCGTGAGATGCATGTCATCGTGGGTCAGGGTCGACTCGACGACGTTCTCGCCGCCGGCCCCGAAGATCGCCGTGGCTTCATCGAAGAAGCCGCCGGGATTTTGAAGCACCGCCGCCGCAAAGAGAAGACCGTGCGCAAGCTCGAGGCGATGCAGGCGAACCTCACGCGATTGAGCGACCTCGCCGGTGAGGTGCGCAGACAGCTCAAGCCGCTCGGCGCTCAGGCCGAGGTGGCTCGAGAGGCGCAAAACATTCAGGCGCAGCTGCGTGACGCGCGGGCGCGCATCCTTGCCGATGATGTTGTTCAGTTGCGTAACGCGCTTGATGTGCACAACCAGACCGAAAGCGAACGTCACACCGAACGCATCGTTCTGCAGGAACAACTTGAACGTGCCGTGTTGCAGATTCGTCACATCGAGGCTGACCAGTCAGGTGACGACGTTGATGTCGCGCGCCGCCTCGTGTTTGCCCTCGAGTCGATGCAGGAACGCCTGCGCGGTCTGTACACGCTCGCAAACCAGCGCCTGTCGTTCCTCGGCGCTGACAGTGAGTCGACGCCGCTCGGCTCGGGTGTCACACCCGCGATGATCGAAGCCGGTGACGTCGAAGTCGAGCGTCTGCGTGCCGCCATCGGTGCCGCCGAGATTGCGTGGAAGACCTCGGGCGAAGCGACCATCGCCGCCCGTGCCGCCCTCGACACGATTGACGAGCAGATTGCGGCGCAGTCGGCACTCGTCGCTCAGTACGACCTCGACCTGAACACTTTGCGCGGAAAGCGAGATGCAGCGGATGCGCGACTCGCCTCGGTGCGTTCCGAAATGGATCGCCAGCAGAACGCCATTGACTCCGCACGTGAGCGTGCGCGTCAGGCTCGCGAAACCCTCGAACTCGCCGAAAGCGAATCGATGACCGACGCGGGCGCGACCCAACTCAACGAAGCGTACGAGCAGGCCCAGGCCGCGGTGACGGCAGCGGATGCTCTGCTCGACGAACTTCGCGACTCGCTCCACTCGCTCGAGCGCGAGCGTGACTCGTTGCAGGGTCGCACGGGCGCACTCACGATGGCGCTCGACCAGCGCGACGGATCCTCCGCGGTGGTGGCCGCCAAGCTTGCCGGCATTCGCGGTCTCGTCGCCGAACACGTGCAGGTCACCCCGGGTTTTGAGGCGGCCATCGCCGCCGCGCTCGGCTCGCTGTCGGATGCCGTGCTCACGGACGATATCGACTCGGGTGTCAACGCCATGACGAGCGCTCGCCGCGATGACCTCGGTCGCGTGGAACTTGTGGTCGCCGCCGGTGGCGGCGCGGCGAAATTCTCGCTGCCGAGCATCCCAGGGCTCACGCCAGCGACCGACGTCGTCAAAGCGCCCGACGGTGTGCTCGCCCTGCTCGGTGGCACTCTCATCGCCGACGACCTCGACGCAGCCCGCACCGCTTGGAAGGGTGCGCTCGCCAAGACGAGCGACGACGTGACTGTCATCACGCGCGATGGCGACGTGCTGACGCGTTTCGTGTTGCGCGGCGGATCGGCCAAGAAGCAGAGCCGTATCGAGCTCGTCGCCGAGCGAGACGCGGCCGCCACTCGTTTCGACACTGTCGTGGCCGAAATCGACCAGTCACGTTTCGCGCTCGCCGACCAGCGCGGTGTCGCCGAGGCCGCCAAGGAACGCTCGACCGCCGCGCTCAAGGCGCTGCGTGACTTCGACGCCCAGTTGGCCCAGCGCAGTGAAGCGTTGAACCGTGCGCGTGTGCAGGCCGAAGCAGCGGACGCCGAACTCGTGCGTATCGAAGAAGGACTTGCCCACGCCAGCGAGCAACTCGCACAGGTCGAGGCCGAGGCCGAAGCTGCTCGTGCCGAGCTCGCCGCACGTGAAGCGCAGCCCCGCCCGGTGCTCGACGCGGGTGTGCGTGACGGTGCCTTGGCCGAACTCGAGCGTCTGCGTGAGGCCGAGGTTCAGGCACGTCTCGACCTCGAGACCGCGCGCGAGCGTGTGCGCGCCGAGGA
>CAZYYL010000227.1:0-2232 GCA_964651425.1 uncultured Microbacteriaceae bacterium
GCGATTCTGCCGAAAGCTAATGTGGAGTCTCGAGGCGAAAAGGTCAGGAGATCCGTGATGGGCAATGCAGTTGTGTGGATGCGCGACGACTTGCGTCTCGCCGACAATCCCGCCCTTGTGGCTGGAGTCGATCACGTGCGCGAGTCGGGCGGCAAGCTCATCCTGCTCTACGTGCTCGACGAAGTGTCGCCCGGAATCCGCCCGCTTGGCGGTGCAGTCAAGTGGTGGCTCCACCACAGTCTCGAACGACTCGGGGCGCGTATATTGCGACTCGGTGGCACGTTCGTTCTTCGTCGTGGCGGCGCATTTGACGAGGTGCGCGCCGTGCTCAAGGAGACACGCGCCGACGCTCTCTTCTGGAACCGTCGATACGGCGGAGCCGAACGTGCTCTCGACGCCGACATCAAGTCGTATGCTGTCGCGTCCGGACTCACAGCACAAAGTTTTCAGGCGAACTTGCTGTTCGAACCCTGGACCGTGCGCACCGGATCGGGCACGCCGTATACGGTGTTCACGCCGTTCTGGAAGAACTGCACGAGCGCGGCGGTCCCGCCGCGAGCACCACTGGATGCGCCGAGCGAACTCCATGGTCTCGATGTGGAGGCCGGCGGGCCAAGCGAAATTCGCCTGTCGAGCGACAACCTCGCCGACTGGAACCTGCTCCCCACAAAGCCCGACTGGGCGATCGGACTCGCAATTCGGTGGCAACCGGGCGAGGTGGCATCGCACGAGAAGCTCGAGCATTTCGTTGAACACCGCATTGCGAACTACGCGACCGGGCGCGACTTCCCGGGGGACAACAACACGAGTGAACTGTCCCCGTACCTGCGCTTCGGTGAAATCTCACCGTTCCAGATTTTCCACCGCGTGAGCCAGATTTCGGTTGACCGCGCCGACGATACGTTGCTCGAGGGCATCCGGCGATTCAAGGCCGAAGTCGGGTGGCGAGAGTTCAGCTATCACTTGCTCTTTCACTGGCCCGACCTGGCAACGGTCAACTTCGACAGTCGCTTCGATCACTTCGAGTGGGCCGACCCGAGCGACGGTCGACTCGAACACTGGCAACAGGGAACGACGGGCATCCCCCTCGTCGACGCCGGCATGCGCGAACTGTGGCAGACCGGCTACATGCACAATCGTGTGCGCATGGTCGCCGCGAGCTTTCTCATCAAGAACCTCCTCGTTGATTGGCGGGTGGGCGAGGCGTGGTTCTGGGACACACTCGTCGACGCCGACCCCGCGAGTAACGCCGCGAGTTGGCAGTGGGTGGCCGGATGCGGCGCTGATGCCGCGCCATATTTCCGCATCTTCAATCCGGTGTTACAAGCCGAGAAGTTTGACCCCGATAAGCGATATCGCGAACGCTACCTCGGCAACTACGAGTCTGACGAGACGTATCCGTTCCCGCTCATCGACCTAGGGACTTCTCGCGCCGACGCGCTCGAGGCATTCGCTGGTGTGAGCGGTCGAGCGAAACAGGTTCGTCCGCCTTCGGCCGAGATCTAGGCGCGGATGACCGAACGTCCTTTCGGCTTGCAATGGCGGACTAGGCCTCGCGCGTGATTTCCACGCGCACAAAGATGCTGGACGCGCTCGGTCCGGCATACACACCGCGCAAGGGCGACACATCCGTGTAGTCGCGGCCGCGCGCAACGAGCACGTGACGTTCACCGATCTCGATCATGTTCGTCGGGTCATATCCGTGCCACGCGCCGGTGTACCACTCGACCCAGGCGTGGGATTCACCCGTGACGGTTTCACCAATTTCTGCGTTCGGCTTGGGGTGCAAGTATCCCGAGACATATCGGGCCGGGATGCTCAACGAACGAAGTGCGCCAATCATCACGTGAGCGAAGTCCTGACAGACGCCCTTACCCGCGGTCCACGCTTCGGCACCGGTTGAGTGCACGCCCGTTACGCCGCGCTGGTACTCGATTCGATCGTGCACGACACGGGCGATCTTCATCGCCGTCTCGTACGGACTGGCACCCGTGGCTTTGACGTCCGCTGCCATCGCGACCACTTCGTCGTGTGTTGCGGTCAGTCGCGTGGGGCGAAGATGTTCGACGAAGTGCACCGAGTTCTGACCGAGTGCTTCCAGCTCCTGCCAGTCGACGTCCGGCGGGGGTGCATCGCTCGGGCGCACCTCCACGAGAGATGTTGCCGTCACCGACAATTCGGTGTGAGGTGTCAGCACTTCGAACGTGCTCACGCGCGTTCCCCAGTAGTCGA
>CAZYYL010000228.1:0-2227 GCA_964651425.1 uncultured Microbacteriaceae bacterium
CAAGAAGCGTGCGACGACGACGCCCGGGAGTCCCGCATCCGCTATCAACTCTCTAAATGTCAGCGGCTTACCCTCACGCAGGCGGGCCACAACATGAGAAGCCTGTTCACGGATGCTCACCAGCGGTGCGTGCAGGTGGTCGAGCCCGACCGTGGGAATCTCGCGAGGGGCGAAGGCCAGTAGCGCGATGGCTGCGAAGTCGTCGACGCTCGTCGTCCAGACGAGGTCGGGCACGGTCTTGCGGAACTTCTCCTCGAGGCGCACCACGCGTGCGTGACGGGTCGACTCGGCATCAAGGTGTGACGCGAACCATTCGGCCACATCCTTGAACGCGCGGTACTGCAAGAGTCGCGCGAAGAGCAGGTCACGTGCTTCGAGAAGGGCGACATCCTCGGCGTCGACAAGTTCACCCTGTGGCAACAGTCCGGCGACCTTAAGGTCGAGCAAGGTGGCCGCGATGACGAGGAACTCAGTCGCTTCTTCGAGCCCCTCGGCGAGGTTCATCCCCTTGAGGTACTGGATGAACTCGTCGGTGACGACGGAGAGCGAGATTTCGGTGATGTCAAGTTCGTGCTTCGAAATCAGCGACAGGAGCAGGTCGAAAGGCCCCTCAAACTCCCCCACCGCAACTCGGAACCCGGTTGCGGGTGTGTCAGTCAGGTCGGCGTCGACGCTGCCCGATTTACGGGAGGCTGCCACGGGAGATCAATTCCCGAGCGAGCTGGCGGTAACTCTCTGTCGCAGGGTGTTCCGGTGCGAACTGGTTCATCGGCAGTCCGTCTATCGACGCGTCGGGGAACTTCACAGTTCGAGCAATGGCCGTCTGCAAAACCTTGTCGCCGAATGTGTCGACAACGTGCTGAACGACCTCACGTGAGTGGAGCGTGCGGGGGTCGTACATCGTCGGCAAGATTCCGTCGAGCGTGAGCGCCGGGTTCAGGCGATCGCGAACCTTGTCAATCGTTTCGACGAGCATCGCCAAACCGCGAAGTGCAAAGAACTCGCATTCGAGCGGCACGATGACGCCGTGGCTCGCGGTGAGTGCGTTGACGGTCAGAAGGCCGAGCGACGGTTGGCAGTCAATCAGGATGACGTCGTAGTCATCTTTGACCGACTTGAGCACACCAGCGAGAGCGTGCTCCCGCGAAAGCTCGTTGACGAGAAAGACTTCTGCCACCGACAGTTCAATGTTGGCGGGCAGGATGTCCACACCGGGTGCGCTCGATGGCTGGATCACCGAACGCGTGTCCTTGACGTCGCCGCGCAAGAGCTCGAGAACCGTGAGTGACCCATCAAACGCGTGGACACCGAATCCGGCGCTCAACGCACCTTGCGGATCGAAGTCGACGACGAGAACCTTGCGGCCGAACTCGGCCAGCGAAGCCGCGAGGTTAATGGTCGTGGTCGTCTTGCCGACGCCACCCTTCTGGTTGCACAACGAGACAATTCGAGCCGGACCGTGGCTCTTTAGCGCCGGCGGAGCAGGGAAAGTCACGCTATTGCGCTTGCCTGCGGCGGCATTGTCGGGAGTGCTCATCACTCGTAGATTCTAGCCTGACCCCTGAGACGCGCTCACTCGAGGGATGAGTCAAAGCCCCTATTGCGCGCGTGCGCGAGGATGAGCGAGCTGGTAACTCTCGCGCAGCGCATCCGCTGTGACCAAAGTGTAGATCTGGGTCGTCGCAACCGACGAGTGTCCGAGCAGTTCTTGCACAACACGCACGTCGGCACCGCCGTTCAACAGATGCGTGGCGAACGAGTGGCGAAGCGAGTGGGGCGAAACGTGCGCCGTGAGGTGCGCACGTTCGGCAGCCGATTGGATGATCAGCCACGCGCTTTGCCGTGATAGCCGAGCTCCGCGCGGCCCGAGAAAGAGGGCAGGCGTCGAGGTACCCCGCGCCGAGAAGACAGGTCGCACGCGAACGAGGTACGCGTCGAGCGCGGCCTGGGCGAACGACCCGACGGGAACGAGTCGTTGTTTGTTTCCCTTGCCGCGCACCCGTACCATTCCGTCGGCATCGGTGATGTCGTCGACGTTGAGAGACACGATCTCGGTGATGCGCGCACCAGTTGCGTAGAGCAATTCGAGCAGTGCGCGGTCGCGCAGGCTGACGTCGTCGTCGCCGGCGCATGCGTCGAGAAGTGCCTCAACTTCAGCGATGCTCAGCGCCTTAGGGAGTCGTTTCGGCAGTTTGGGTGGCGTTAACCCGGCGGTTGGGTCGATTGT
>CAZYYL010000229.1:0-2225 GCA_964651425.1 uncultured Microbacteriaceae bacterium
GCCCTGCTCACCCGATCACGTCACGGCATCTATGTGACCGGATGGCTCGTCGCCGCCGCCGCGACTGTCGCGATTCTCGTCAGCCCGATCGACTTCGTGACCCGGGTGGAGCTCTCACTCACCGTGGCACCCGCCCTCGGAATCCTCGTGCAACTGGTGGTGTTCGGCATCGAGGTGCGCTCGTCGCGCCGTCGCTAAAGGGCACCCGGCTGGTAGATTTGGGCGCGCGATGCGTTGCGTGTCGTGAATGTTCACGTGGCGTGACCGCCACTTTCGTTGGGAGCACGTCGTGGGTTTCTTCAGTCAGACGATGACCGCGCTTAAGAACGAAGGTCCGAAGTCGGCCGTGTGGCGTGGCGTTCGTTATGTTGCCGATCGCGCGAACCCGTTCCGCAGGGTTCCCGGCTCGAGTGTGTTCGTTCAGGATGTTCTCGACGCCGACTGGACAAAGCCCACGACCTTCAACTCCGGTTCGATTGCTCGTCCCAAAAAGGGATACCGCGTGGCCTGGCTGATTTCGCCCCCGGGCAAGACCAGCGGCGGGCACCAAAACGCGTTCCGGTTCATGGAGTTTCTCGAAAAAGACGGCAATCAACTCACCGTTTACCTTTATCAAACGGCCAAGAATCCCGCCGTGAGCGTGACGGGCATCAAGGAAATGCTGGACGAAACGAGCGCCTACCCGTCGTTGAAGGCCGACTTCCGGGTGTATTCGCCAGAGACAGGAATCGACGGCGACTACGACGCTGTCTTCGCCTCGGACTGGGAGACGGCCTACGCCGTGCACAATTACGAGGGCAAGGCGAAGCGCTTCTACTTCACGCAGGATTTTGAGCCCGCGTTCTACCCGTGGGGCAGTGACTTCGTGCTCGCCGAGAACACCTACCGCTTAGGCCTGCACGGCATTTCGGCCGGCCGCTGGCTCGCCCGCAAGCTTCAAGACGACTACGGCATGACCGGCGACGCCTACGACTACGCCGTCGACAAGACCCACTACCGATTCATCAACGAGAAGCCGCGCAACGAGGTGTTGTTCTACGCGCGCCCTCCCACGCCTCGTCGGGCGACGGAGTTCGGCGTCATGGTGTTGACGGAGCTCAAGCGCCTACGACCCGACATCACGGTGAACATGGTCGGTTGGGACATGTCGGCATTTAACATCCCGTTCGACTACGTCAACCACCGCGCGCTCGACATCTCGCAACTCAACGAGATCTACAACCGTTGTGCGGCCGGGTTGATTCTGTCGCTCACGAACATGTCACTGCTGCCCATGGAGGTCATGTCGAGCGGTGTCGTGCCGGTCGTCAATGACGCCGACAACACGCGCGGTGTGTTCGACAGCAAATACATCGAGTTCGTACCGATGTCGCCTCGCGCGATGGCCGAAAAGATGATCGCCATCGTCGACCGCCCGGACGCAATTGCGCACTCGAAGAAAATCGCCAAGTCGGTGCTCGACACCAACTGGACCGACCCCGGCCAACAGTTCATCGACGTGTTCACTCGCGCAATGACGAAGCCCATACCGCCGGTCAAGAAGGCCAAATGACGAGCGCGTCCAAGAAAGGCAACAACGCGAGCGTGAGCAAGGCCGGACCAAAGCTCACGACGTTTGTCGTCGACGCAACAGTTGTCATCCCGACGTACAACGGCGAGATGTACATCCGCCAGATTTTGGACGCCCTCGCCCACCAAGAGTTCGACGGCACGTTCGAAGTGCTCGTCATCGATTCGGGATCGAGCGACGGCACGCTCGACATCGTTCGATCATTTGCGGATGTGCGGCTGCACGAGATTCCCAACAGCGAATTCGGTCACGGCCGCACACGCAATCTCGCCGCCGAACTCGCGCGTGGCACCTACGTGGCGTATCTCACTCACGACGCGATCCCCGAGACACCCCATTGGCTGCGCGAGATTATTGAGCCGATGAAGCTCGATGGCCTCGGCTGCGTCGCCGTCATGGGCAAGCAGGTTCCGCGACCGGGGTGCTTCCCGCTGTTGAAATACGAAATTGAAGGCGTGTTCCGCAACTTCGGACCAGACTTCGGCACCACAATTTTCTACCTGGACGAGTTCGTGCAGACCCAGTCCGAACTCGATGCAATTGGCTTCTACTCCGACGTCAACTCGGCGACGCGCAAGGACTTCTTGACGAAGGTCATCCCCTACCAAGACGTGCCGTACTCCGAAGACATGGCGTTCGGCCGCGAGGTTGTGGA
>CAZYYL010000230.1:0-2186 GCA_964651425.1 uncultured Microbacteriaceae bacterium
AGGTCGCTCGTGTCAAGCTCAGCAACGGCACCGAAGTAACCGCCTACATCCCCGGCGAGGGCCACAACCTCCAGGAGCACTCGATGGTGCTCGTTCGTGGTGGTCGTGTGAAAGACCTCCCCGGTGTTCGCTACAAGATCGTTCGCGGCGCTCTCGACACGCAGGCTGTCAAGAACCGCAAGCAGGCTCGCAGCCGCTACGGCGCGAAGATGGAGAAGAAGTAATGCCTCGTAAAGGACCAGCACCGAAGCGTCCCGTCGTTGCCGACCCGGTTTACGGCGCCCCGATTGTCACGCAACTCGTGAACAAGATTCTCCTCGACGGCAAGAAGGGTCTCGCTGAGCGCATCGTTTACGGTGCACTCGAAGGCGTGACCGCTAAGTCGGGTGGCGACGCAGTCGTCACACTCAAGAAGGCACTCGACAACGTTCGCCCGACCCTCGAGGTGCGTTCGCGCCGCGTTGGTGGTTCGACGTACCAGGTGCCCGTTGAAGTCAAGCCTCACCGTGCCAACACCCTCGCGCTCCGCTGGTTGACCAGCTACGCGAAGGCTCGTCGCGAGAAGACGATGACCGAGCGTCTCATGAACGAAATCCTCGACGCATCGAACGGTCTCGGCGCCGCTGTAAAGCGTCGTGAAGACACGCACAAGATGGCCGAGTCGAACAAGGCATTCGCCCACTACCGCTGGTAATCCCAGCGGTAGTGCACCCGCCCGGTTACATACGACCGGATACGCACACCCGCCCTTTCCTACTGGAGGACACCCGTGGCACAAGACGTGCTCACCGACCTGAACAAGGTCCGCAACATCGGCATCATGGCGCACATCGATGCTGGAAAGACGACGACCACCGAGCGCATCCTGTTCTACACGGGTATCACGCACAAGATCGGTGAAGTTCACGATGGCGCTGCCACGATGGACTGGATGGCTCAGGAGCAGGAGCGCGGTATCACGATTACGTCGGCCGCGACGACCTGTTTCTGGAACAAGAACCAGATCAATATCATCGACACGCCTGGTCACGTTGACTTCACCGTCGAGGTGGAGCGTTCGCTCCGCGTGCTCGACGGCGCTGTCGCTGTGTTCGACGGCAAGGAAGGTGTGGAGCCTCAGTCGGAGACGGTGTGGCGCCAGGCTGACAAGTACGACGTTCCTCGCATTTGCTTCGTCAACAAGATGGACAAGCTCGGCGCGGACTTCTACTTCACGGTCGACACCATCATCAACCGCCTCGGCGCCAAGCCGCTCGTGATTCAGCTCCCGATTGGTTTCGAGAACACCTTCGAAGGTGTTGTTGACCTCGTCGAGATGCGTGCACTCACGTGGCGCGGTGACGCCAAGGGTGACGTGCAGATGGGTGCGAAGTACGAGATCGAAGAGATCCCGGCTGACCTCGTCGACAAGGCCAACGAATACCGCGACAAGCTCATCGAAACCGTTGCGGAAGGTGACGACGAACTGCTCGAGCGTTACCTCGAGGGCGACACCAACTTCACGGTTGCCGAGATCAAGAAGGCCATCCGCAAGATGACCATCAACTCTGAGATCTACCCGGTTCTCTGTGGCTCGGCGTTCAAGAACCGCGGCGTGCAGCCCATGCTCGACGCTGTTGTGGACTACCTCCCCAGCCCGCTCGATGTTCCTGCAACGCAGGGTCACGACGTGCGCGACGAGGAGAAGATCGTTGAGCGTCACCCAGTTGCGACCGACCCGTTCGCTGGTCTCGCCTTCAAGGTTGCCGTTCACCCGTTCTTTGGTCGTCTGACCTACGTACGCGTGTACTCCGGCCAGGTTGACTCCGGTGCGCAGGTTGCCAACGCAACCAAGGGCAAGAAGGAGCGCATCGGCAAGATCTTCCAGATGCACGCCAACAAGGAGAACCCAGTCGAAAACATGACTGCGGGTCACATCTACGCCGTCATCGGCCTCAAGGACACGACGACGGGTGACACGCTGTGCGACCCGGACAACCAGGTTGTTCTCGAGTCGATGTCATTCCCGGAGCCCGTTATCTCGGTTGCCATTGAGCCGAAGACCAAGGCAGACCAGGAGAAGCTCGGTACGGCCATCCAGAAGCTGGCTGAAGAAGACCCGACCTTTCGCGTGGAGCAGGACCAGGAAACTGGCCAGACCGTTATCTCCGGTATGGGTGAGCTTCACCTCGACATCCTCGTTGACC
>CAZYYL010000231.1:0-2183 GCA_964651425.1 uncultured Microbacteriaceae bacterium
GTAGTTGAAAAAGTTGCGGTTTCCGTAGGCGGAGCAATCGTCTCCGTAACCGTAGCCGGCTGCCAAAGCCGCGGCGTTAGGCGTGTACGGCGTGTAGAGGTAAAGCGAGTGAGTCGCCTGGTTCGCCATGTAGACGTCTTGCGTGCCACAGTCAATGTTCGGGTTGTACTGAATCTGCACAACCTGTCCGACTGGCTTCATGAGGTCGTAGCGTGAATCCCACCATGTGCCCGCACCAGTTCCCGGTGGCTGGGTGTAGCGCTTGAGGAGGTACGCGCCGTAGCGAACCTGGTTATAGAAGCCGTAGTACTCGCTGTCACACGCAGCCGTGTCGGGGCATCCGGCGCCCATAGCGGCTTGGTAACGCCAATCTGACGGCCAGTTATTAGTGACGAGACCCTGCTCTTTCTGGAGCATGACGAGAATGACCTTTTGGCTGACACCACAAGCTTTCGCGACCTTGTAGATGATCGTCGCAGCCGTTTCGTTAGCGGCGCCGACATACGAGGCACACATCGGATTTGCAGTGGAAGTCCACGTCGTCTCGCGGTAATCCTTAAGACAGGTGTACCCCGCTTGACACGTCGAGACCTTGGAGTTCAAGAAATCCTGGATTTGCGTGACGGTCATCGCGTTCGAGTCCCAGAACAATGCGTCCGAGATGATGTTGCCGGCTTGGAACGTGGTGAGGTCGGCCGCGGCCGCGGGTGGCGCATCCGTCGCAATATTCACCGCGCTCAGCCCGCCGCCGATAACGGCGATTGCCGCCACGGTCATAACCAGGCGGCGCACGGTGTCGCGAAGGGAGTTAAAAGACATCCCTTAAAGCATAAAGAACGGGATGAAGGTTTTTGGGCACCTGGGTCTTTTGGCGAGCCAAGGTTTGTCCAAGATTCGGTAGGTGAAAACCCTCACGATTCTTGTTGAGAACCTCGTAAGCCCCAAGTCGTCTTTGGGAAAACAATATAGTTAGGGTGCCCTTGTTTCTTGGGGCCGTCACCACGACGATCAGATTAAGGACAAACATGAAGAAAATCATCGCAACTGGTGCAGTCGCACTCGTCGCCGGTGCATTCGCGGTCTCACCCGCGTTCGCCACGGCCTCGACAAACAACGACGCCACCCGAAACGGCAACAGCGCATTTGTGCGCAACTCGTGGGTTCAGGCGGGTTTGAAAGCAAACGGCACGTTCGGCTCGGAGACGACCGACCTTCCGGGATCCAACTTTGACTCGACCACCGTCGATGGCCCCGCTGGTTCGCTCGGCCTTATTGCTGACGGCAATGAAGACGGCACGTTCGAGGACGGCGACTTCTTCCTCCCCGGTACGCCCTATGAAGGCTGGTCCATCAAGGTCGGCGATGGCGTTTCGCATGTGACGGGTAATGAGGACAACACCAGCAATGCCGTTTCGGGTTCATGGACGAGCAACGAAACGACGGGTGACGCATCGGTGACCTGGCAGTCCTCTGGCGACGTTGACGGTATCGGAATTACACAGAACGTATCTGCACCCGCGGATGGTGGACACCTTTTTCACGTAACCGTAACGCTTCAGAACAACTCGGGCAGCGCCCAGTCGGTCTATTACATGCGTCAGGTCGACCCTGACAATGCGGTTGACCCCATGTTGCGTGACAGTCTCGACGGTGACTACAGCACGTTCAATGCAATCCAGGCGAACGACCCCACTTCGCAGATCGTCACTGGTACGACGTACTACAACAACTCGACCATCGGTTACCGTGCAAGCGACCCCGACGCGGTCGTGCGTATCTCGGAGTGGACTGACCCCCTGTCAGCGTCCGACGGTTCCACACTGTCGGCGGCAGACTTGGACGCTCAGCTCGCTGAGTTCGCCTCGACGTTCAAGCCCGGCTACCAAGACTTCACCGACAACACTATTGACATTGCGTTCCACAAGCAGATTGCTGCCGGAGCGAGCGCAACCGTCGAGTTCGACTACATCCTTTCGCCCGTTCTCGGCAACGTTCCGGACCTCGCTCTGGACCTCAGCCTTGACCTGGCCGTTGGCGGAGCATACGCGGATGCCGCAACGGCACTCGCCGGTGGTGGGCTCATGCCGAACTCGGCCTACACGCTCACCGAGCACTCCGACCCTCGTCTGATCTTCACCGGTACGACGCTGCCGAACGGTAACTTCTACGACGAGACCAACCTG
>CAZYYL010000232.1:0-2166 GCA_964651425.1 uncultured Microbacteriaceae bacterium
CGTGCTTGCGGCCCCTTCGTGCAGGCAGGCGAGAATGAACGCGACCTGGAGTCCGGCGGGCAACTCGAGCGCCACGATCTGCCCAGGTCGTAGGCCCAACTCGCGCAGCTTCAGAGCCAGCGTGCGGGCAAACTCGCGGGCGGGCGCGAACTCGTAGGCGGTCATCCCGTCGCTAAACAGCACGCCGCTTGGTGTCGACTCCGCCCATCGATCGACGAGACCAAATGGATGCACGGAGTCGACGACCTCGAGTGGTTAGTTAGTTCGCGACGCGGCGACGCCAGACGACGAACGTCATGGCAGCCAACCCTAAGAGCAACGCGAATCCACCAAACGCCAAGGGGGCGTTCGTGTTCAGGCCTGTGTTCGGAAGTTCAAACGCACCCTCCGGTCCCCAGAGTTCAATCTGCGATGAGACCGGGCCTTCTGACTGCGAAATCCAATCTGCCGATGAAATCGTGCGATACGAGGTCAGCACGATCGTGTAGGTGCCCGGCTGGAGGTTGCTGGTGAACTGGGGGAACCGCGGTGTCAGGAGCTGACCAGCCTGGCTAAAGTACGTCCATTCCCATTGGTACCACGGGCTCGTCGGGTCTGTGTATTCGGAGGCGAGGTCACTGTCGTCGTCACAACCCACGACGTTTGCATCGGGGTTTGCCGGATCGAAACTTGTGTAAACCGCGAGGTAAGGGTCAGTCATGACACCCAAAGTCGACAAGTCAGCGATGTCTTCGGAAAGCGGGTCTGACGACACATAGCGGAAAGTGATTTCACCCCCGGTACCGACCGTGACTGTCGCAGCGGTGTACACGTGGTCTCCCTCTTCGAGTCCACAATCGGTGTTGCCACCAAGGTTGTAGTCGTTGCCCGTACTTCCCGGAAGAGTGAAAACGGATGCCCCACTGGCCGGAAGGTCAAGCGTGCGCGTGCCCCCCAGTGAGCCCGAAGGGTTACCCACGGTGGGGATGAGCACGGTAGAGATGAGCGTGAACGATACAGTCGTGTCGCCGATCTCAAGGTGCGTATTCGGGTGAATGACAAATGATCCCGTCGTGGGCACCGTGGCACGTTCTTGGTTGCCATAGTTGACGCCCCCGACAGTGATTCCACCCGGCCACTCCAAACCGAAGTCCGGGTTGTCCGGGTCGCCCGACGCCATGTCGAAGCCGGCACAATTCGTCGTGTTGACGGTCACATCTTGGGTGTTGGACCACACGGGAAACATCGATGATTGAGGTCCGGCAAGAAGGCTGCAGTCAAGTTGAAAAACCCACGGGCTTGAACTGGTCATCGTCCAGCCGGGAATCGTCTCTGCCATCGCCGGCGCGGCGGTGAGTGCCGACGCAAGAACAAGTCCCGCCGCGGTCATTGAGGCGAGCAGTTGAGTACGTTTCTTCATCGTCATTCCTTCACTCTTGGAGAATCCCTCCCGCGAGTCTAGAGGCAAGAATTACTGAACGGCTGCTCCTGCGTTGATGATGCCCACGCCGCATGTCTTACTGGGCGTGACCGGGTCGCAGAGACCTCCCGCGCCGCCGAACGCCGACTTCGTTGTTTGGATGCGCGCGATAACTTGATCGGGTGTGAGAGTTGGGTCACGCGAAAGCATCAGCGCAACAACACCCGCAACGTGCGGCGTCGCCATGCTCGTGCCGTTCCATGAGGCGTATCCGTAGCCGCCTGGCGTTCTTTCACCTAAGTTGACGGTTGAGTAAATGCTCACACCCGGTGCAGCGATTTCAACGTTTGATCCAAAATTGGAAAAACTAGCGCGCTTTCCGAGGCTGTCCGTCGCGGCGACCGTGATAACGCCACTGCAACTTGCCGGAGCATAGTTTGCTGCATCGGCATTATCGTTTCCGGCCGCCACAACAACGGTCACTCCACGACTTGTCGCGAAGTTAATTGCGGCCTGCTCTGAAGCAGAACACGCACCGCCGCCGCCAAGAGACATTGAAATGACGTTTGCAGGATTCGCATTTGCCGGAATGCCGGCTACAGACCCGCCTGCGGCCCAAATGATTCCGGCAACGATGTCCGTTGTTGTTCCACCACACTGACCGAGAACCCGGACGGGCTCGACCTTGACATTCGGTGCGACACCGACGGAGCCAATTCCATTGATGGCAGCGTTGACCGTGCCCGACACATGGGTGCCGTGCCAGG
>CAZYYL010000233.1:0-2151 GCA_964651425.1 uncultured Microbacteriaceae bacterium
GATGTTCTCGCGGGAATCACCGTCGGCATCGTGGCCCTTCCACTGGCCCTCGCCTTCGGCGTGAGCTCGGGAGTCGGTGCTGCAGCTGGTCTTGTCACCGCCATCATTGCCGGTCTCGTTGCAGCGATCTTCGGTGGCTCGAACGTGCAGGTCTCTGGGCCAACCGGAGCAATGGTCGTCGTGCTCGCACCGATCGTCGCAACACACGGAGTTGGCGCCGTTGGCACTTTGTGCCTGATGGCCGGCGTCATTGTTGCCATCGCCGGTCTCGTGAAACTCGGTCGCGCGGTCGCCTTCATCCCGTGGCCTGTGATTGAGGGCTTCACGCTCGGGATTGCCGTCATCATCTTCATGCAGCAAATTCCGGCAACCGTGACGGCGTCGGGTGCACCGCGCTCATCAAACGCACTCGTCGCCGCGTGGCAAGCGACGGTACAAAGTCTCTCGACGCCTGCCGGCCAAACCGCAGCACTGTGGAGCATCGGGGCCGTCTTGCTGACGGCGGCAATCATCCTCGTCTGGGACCGATTCATTTGCAGCGTGCCCGGCTCGTTCGTCGCCATCGTTGTCGTCACGGTGCTCGCCGAGTTCGTGTCCGCACCACTCGCTCGCATCGGTACGCTTCCCGAAGGACTGCCCATGCCCGCCTTGCCGACCATTGACCTCGCAAGCCTGCCGGCACTCCTCGGCCCGGCGGCCGCCGTCGCGTTGCTCGCCGCCGTTGAATCACTGCTCTCGGCACGCGTTGCGGCCGAGATGGCACAGACCGGTGCGTACGACCCAGACCGGGAACTTTTCGGGCAGGGGCTCGCGTCCATCGCGTCCGGTTTGTTCGGCGGGATGCCCGCGACCGGCGCGATCGCTCGCACCGCGGTGAACGTGCGATCCGGCGCGCGCACGCGTTCCGCATCCATCGTTCATGCTCTTGTTCTGCTGCTCGTCGTGTACCTCGCCTCAATGGTCGTGTCGCGAATCTCGCTCGCCGCCCTCGCCGGCGTGCTGATGGTGACGGCCGTGCGCATGGTGCCCAAGCGAGCAATTCGCAGCATCATGCATTCGACCCGAGGGGACGCGGCGATTCTCATTGCGACCGCAGTCATTACGGTGGCGTTTGACCTCATCGACGCGGTGCTCATTGGCATCGTTGCGACGGCTTTTTTCTCGCTGCGCGCATTGGTGCGCACGAGTGGAGTCCACCGTGAGGTCATTCCCGGGGCACCTCAACCTGGCGACGAGCGCATCGCGCTCATCCGTCTCGAAGGCGCTCTGTTCTTCGGCGCGGTCGACTCCGTGCTCGCTCGAACCACGCGCATCGACGGTGTCGAAGTTGTCATATTGCGGATGAGCTCGCTTGCCTTTCTCGACGCCTCCGGCGCCCACGTTCTCGTGGACATCGTGCGCGCACTCGAGCGCCGCGGAATCACCGTGCTCATCAAGGGCATCCGGCCTGAGCATCTCGACCTGATGCGCAACGTCGGCGTGCTCGAGAGCTTGCGGCACGAAAAGCACCTCTTCACCGAGCTCGCCCCCGCGGTTGAGCATGCGCGGAGCCACGTTGCCCGCGCCGTGTCGGCTGCCTCTTCGTCGAGCTAAGTGCCTCTGGTCCTTGCGCAAATTAGGCGTGCGGATCAATTTGGATGCGCTCCGCAAACCACTCGGCGAACTCACCGCCCGGATCAATCGCCTTCCGGTAGCGCGGATACCGATCCGGATCCTTCGCCTCGGGCACCTCACCTGCATCCCGCATCGCCGCCCACTCTGCCGCACGAATCACGTTCGAGTTATCGGCCAAGTCGGCCAGCTTCACCCGACGAGCGAGCGGATGCGCCGCAATTCGACGCAAATACTCGCCTTCCGCAACATGATCGACAAGAATTTTTCCACGTGAATCGACGTTCTTCGAGAGCAGTGCGACAACATCTATCGCAAGCTGCGGAATGCCCTCGGCCCGCAGCGAATCGAGGGTGTAAGCGGGGTTATCTTCAACCACGTCGTGGAGCCAGGCGGCACATTCAAGGGCCTCGCGTTCGGCATCCGAAAATTCATTCCAATCAGGGATTTTCACGACATTCGCGACTACTCGGCGCGGGTGATTAATGTACGGTTCGCCGGTCTTGGTGATCATTCCGTCATGAGCACGCCACGCGATAT
>CAZYYL010000234.1:0-2138 GCA_964651425.1 uncultured Microbacteriaceae bacterium
ACCCGCCGCTTCGGCGTTGCGCGCGACAGCCCGAGTGCGAGCGTGCGCGTATTGCACGTAGTACACGGGGTTGTCGTTGGTGCGCTTGGCCAGCAGATCAAGGTCGATGTCGAGGTGTGAGTCGATGGGCGAACGCACGAGCGCATAACGCCCCGCATCGTTGCCGACGGCCTCAACGAGGTCTTCGAGCGTGACAATCGTGCCGGCACGCTTGCTCATACGCATCGGTTGACCGTCGCGCACAAGCGAAACCATCTGACCGATCATGATTTCGAGGTTCTCGCCCGGCACGTCTCCGAAGGCAGCACACATCGCCATCATGCGACCGACGTAACCGTGGTGGTCGGCGCCAAGCATGATGATGCAGCGGTCGAATCCGCGCTCGCGCTTGTCGAGGAAGTACGCGAGGTCACCCGAGAAGTACGCGGGGCGACCGTCGCTTGTGATGATCACGCGATCTTTGTCGTCACCGAAGTCGGTCGTGCGCAACCAGATGGCGCCATCGAGTTCGAAGATGTGACCGAGCGTGCGCAGTTTCTCAATTGCACGGTCGACCGCGCGAGACTCGTGCAAGTGGTCCTCGTGGAAGAACACGTCGAAGTCAACTCCGAACCCGTGGAGAGTCGCCTTGATTTCGCCGAACATGAGCTCAACGCCCATCGCACGGAAGACCTCCTGCTGCTCGTCGGCGGGCAGGTCGGCAATCGCTGGTCCATATGCGGTAGATACGCGCGTCGCGATGTCCGTGATGTACGCACCACCGTACCCATCTTCGGGTGTGGGGTCTCCGCGATAGGCCGCAACGAGACTGCGCGCGAATCGGTCGATCTGGCCACCGTGGTCGTTGAAGTAGTACTCGCGTGTGACCTCAGCGCCGGCCGCCTGCAACACACGGGCGAGAGAGTCGCCGACGGCCGCCCAACGTGTTCCGCCCATGTGGATGGGCCCGGTGGGGTTGGCCGAGACAAATTCGAGGTTCATGCGCACGCCCCGGTACGTGTCGCTCGTTCCGTAGGTTGCGCCCGCTTCGACGATGAACTTAGCGAGAACGCCGGCGGCAGCTGCATCCAGTCGGATATTAATGAAGCCCGGGCCGGCAATCTCGAGGGATGCGATGCCGGGCGTACCTTCGAGCCCGTTGGCCAGTTCGGTGGCGAGGTCGCGCGGGTTCAAACCCATCGGCTTACTCACCTTGAGTGCGATGCTTGACGCCCAGTCGCCGTGATCACGGTTCTTCGGACGCTCGAGAACGACATCGGCAGCGGTGAGGCCAGCGACGGAGTCGCTCATTCCGCGGTCGGCAGCAGCTTTCAGGATGCGCTCAAAGAGCAGTCGCGCGAGGTCGTCGGGTGTCACGCGCTCAAGCTTACTTACGGCTCGCCTTCAGGCTGACGACAGTGGCGGTTCCTAAACTGACCGCATGAAGCTTTCCCGTCTGACCCTTGTTGTTGTTCCTGCCGCTGTCGTGACGGGCGCACTCACGCTCTCACTGTCGGGCTGCGGAATGCTCGACGACATCATCGCCGTCAACAACCCGACTCCGATGGCCACCGCGATGAACTCGTCGGCTTCCGAATCGTCGCAGACGGCAACCCCCGCGCTCCCGACGGCCACACCGACCGTGACCCCTGCTGCGTTCACAGTCGTCGGCGTCGGCTGCACCATCTTCTTGCCCGACCAGTTCGTGTTCGAGATTGGTCCGAACTTCGCCCTCGACAGCAGCTATACGCCCGATGGCGGCTCGACCGACGCCTACATTGCGAGCAACGGTGGCCAGGCCTGCCGCATCAAGAACCTCTCCGGTGGAGACCACATCGATGTTGCTGTCGCCGGGATGACCCCGACGGGCATCGCGGACGTGACCTCGAACGTCGCTGCCACCCAGGCCGAGGTCGTCGACTTCGGTTCGGGCGTGCGTGGCTTCTTTACCGACGCGGGTGGACTCGGCCAAGCAACTGCCGTCACCGACAAGTACTGGATTGTCGTCTCGTCGCCGCTGTTCTCTCAGGCGCGGGACGCGGCGCCGATTGTCGCCGAGGTACTGTCCAAGCTGCCGTAGGTCGGAAGGCCCGTCTCGTCCGGACTCCCGGCCCGCCACTGATACCCTCGTTGAGACACCCCTGCCCTCGTAGCTCAGG